>NZ_JBQSXN010000072.1:0-15367 GCF_052378235.1 Psychrobacter sp. AOP3-A1-26 | reverse complement strand
ATTTAGAAAAAGTATTAAATAACAACTTAAAAAAAGACCCTATCAGCAATGGTTGATGGGGTCTTTTTATGTTATCTCATTAAAATGCTTTTATATTCGTATGTCTATTATAAGCTCAGTATTAGGCGTGAGATTGCAGTTTGTTTTTATCAATTATCTTATATATTTCATCTTTGAGCTGTAGTTTGCGCTTTTTCATTTGCTCAATTTCATCATCGCGGCTGGCGTTTTGAACCGCATCTTTATTAAGCTGATTGATTTGTTGATCCAGCTTAGTATGCTCATCAAAAATACTCGCAAAGTGGCTGTCTTTTTGTTTCAGCTCGGCAATAATTTCTCTGTTGTCTTGCCATGTATCAGTCTTTCTCATGTGGTCATCCTTGTTATGAAGCGCTGTCATGCGTTAAGCACTGGCGCATGGTAGTGAAGATTGCTGTGATGAATTGCTATGATTTTGAGACTTGATTTTGATTAAGCCAAGCCGCTATCTTATACCAAACCCAAAAAGTACGATTAGCGGCTTCAAACTCGTTTAGTCCACAAGACGTAGTACTTACACTCGTTTTCCTTGCTACTCTAATTTTTGTGAATGGTATTAGTTGAAGTGTGTTCAACATTCAGAAACAGCGATAAGGCTTAATACCAGCAGAAAATGCCTTTAATAAATATACATAAAAGCATGCATAACAGCGAATCTGCAATGAGACAAATAGGAATTTTTCTTATCTGTCTTACTCGATTGTAGCGAAAAAAATCACTAGATACCATGGCTATTATCTGTCTATATATTTAAATTTAATTTATTATACCTATTTATGATTGGTTTTATAAAACGTAAGGTTTGAGTTTCTCCGCTTGCCCAAAATCGCTAAACCTATGATAATAGAGCCATCAAAGGGCATAAGCCTATTACGTATAACGTGTCAGATAAAATAATTAGTACCAAGTATTTCCTACTTAAACGTGCAATATAACCGTTGCCGTTACATATTCAGTAATGATGAGGAACAAACATGATAGATAAAAGTTTATTAGATGCTGTAAAAAGTTATAGCGAAAACATGACCCGTCCAATTACCTTTGTATTGGGCAGCGGTGAGCATGCAAAACGTGCAGAATTGATTGATTTCTTAACTAAAGTTGCAGGCACTACGGACAAGATTAATTTTGATGCGTCAACCAATGATGACAGTCTGCCAAGCCCCATTAGCTTTAAAGTCGTCAGCCATGCTGATGACACGTTGACTGACACCGGTATCGTATTCAGTGGTATCCCGGGTGGGCACGAATTTACCTCGTTAATTTTGGCAATTTTGCAGGCGGGTGGTCATACGCTAAAATTGGATGAGGGTATCCAAAAACTGATTAAGCGCTTTAATAAGCCGTTACAGTTTCAGACTTATGTATCGCTATCTTGTCACAGCTGCCCAGAAGTGGTGCAAGCGCTGAACCAATTTGCGCTACTGAACGATGACATCAGTAATGAGATGATCGATGGTGCATTATTCCAAGAGCAAGTCGATGCCAATAATATCCAAGGGGTACCAGCGGTATTTTTAAATGGTAAGCCATTTGCCAATGGTCTTATTGACACGGCAAAATTGATTGAGAAGTTGCAAGAGCAATTTCCTGATTTGTTAAGCGAGGCTAGTGATGATACTGAGCAACTCGAGCAGCAAGATGTCACCATTATTGGTGCGGGTCCAGCTGGTGTTGCCGCCGCGATTTATACCGCTCGTAAAGGTTTAAAAGTAACCATGGTCGCTGACCGTATTGGTGGGCAGGTGAAAGACACCCAAGATATCGAAAACTTAATCTCTGTGCCTTTAACAACGGGAACTGAACTGTCGGCAAATTTTGAAAAGCATTTGCATGAGTATAATATCACGCTCAAAGAACACGTTAGTGTCAAAGAAATCGGTGAGACGGCAGAAGAAAACTACACCATCAACCTAAACACGGGTGAGACGTTTGAGACGCGTAGTATTATCTTGGCGACTGGTGCGCAGTGGCGTAAGCTTGGTGTCCCTGGTGAAGATGAAAACATAGGTCAAGGCGTGGCTTACTGTGCGCACTGTGACGGTCCGTTCTTTAAAGGTAAAGACATCTCCGTCATTGGTGGCGGTAATTCAGGTATTGAGGCGGCGTTAGATCTTGCCGGTATCGTTAAACATGTGACTGTGCTTGAGTTTGCGGATGACCTAAAAGCTGACCAAGTATTGATTAATAAAGCCAAAGAAAATAGCAATATCGATATCATTACCAGTGCAGCGACCCAAGAAATTAAAGCAAACGATGGTAAAGTGACTTCAATCGTTTATCAAGATCGCAACACTGATGAAACCAAAGAGCTTGATATCTCAGCGGTGTTTATCCAGATTGGTTTGGTACCGAATACTGAGTTTATCAAAGGCTTTGTTGACTTAAACCGCTTTGGTGAGATTGAGATTGATGAGCGTTGCCGTACCGATCGCAAAGGTATCTTTGCTTGTGGTGACGTGACTACCGTACCCTTTAAGCAGATTAATATTGCGATGGGTGAGGGTAGTAAAGCGGCATTATCAGCGTTTGAATATTTGGTTATGCAGTAAGTTAAGTTTAATATCAACCAGCCCATTGAAAATCCTATTGAAAGGATTTTCCTTGCAAGCCTAAAATTGACATGCAATTTTTTAACGGCTTTCAGGGCGAGGGTTCAAAAGCGGCATTATCAGCGTTTGAATATTTAGTAATGCAGTAAGTTATCTAGCTCTAAAGCTAGTTTTAGAAGCCACCTCTTTTGAGGTGGCTTTTTTTATGGAAAATGATTAACTATTTGTTAAACTCTATAAGTTGACGTATGTTTGGCAGTGTAAATTGTGTAGAGTGTAGCTAGATTGATTATCGAAGATACTACAGTGAAAGGAGCTTGTTTTGCACCATTTAACACATCAATTTTAAAGCGTATAACCTTAGTAGCTACTTTCGCTTGTGTATTTTGCGGCAGTCAGGCATTAGCGAACACATCTCAAATCAATAGCCCTATATCAAACAACACTCTTATGAATCTCTTGAAGCCTTATTATCCATTCTATAATAAGAAACTTAAGTGCCAAAGTGTGGTGGTTGACTCAAGTTTTTATGGTGTCTTTTCTAATGAAGATAACAAAGCGGGTCATTGTGTTGAAATTGATCGTCAAGTTATGGTTGAGACTAATAAAGGCAAACGTCTCTATGTACTAGTCACTGGCGATATAAAATTTGGTGAGCATGATGAGGGATTGAGAGACAGTAATGACGCTCTTTTTTACCAAGGCTTGGTGGGTATGTTTGTCTTAAAGCCAAATGGTAACAACTGGAAAATAGAATTGGCAAGTCCTATTATGAGTGCGGGTGCACAAGGTATGGGACTACGTGATTGGAAGTTGATGCGCTTTGCTCCCGATACTTGGGGCTTTGTAAATGAGGATAGTTACGAGTATTTGGGCTATGTAGAAACCAGTTTGGTTATATTAACGCCTAATGGGCAAAATATTATAAAAAGCGCCATCAATAATAGTAATTTTAGTGCTTATACTGATCTTTGTAGCGATGAGGTAAAACGGGTCTGCGATGATATCAAAGCCAAACTACAGCACATTGATACGAGTAAAGTCGTTGATGGTTTTTATCCTCTACACTTTACCGTCAACGGTCGCAAAAACAATAAGACTTATAAAAATGCAAATTATACCTTTTATTATAAAAAAGGTCAGGGCTATCAGATACCTGATAACTATCCTATAGGTTTAGAGAACTAGATGGGCTAGAACATTTATAAGCGTTAAATTTAACCTCATGAGAGAAGAGAAAACATGGCAAAATCTAAAGTAGCAAAAATAACTTTCAGCGCTATTGGTGCAATTATGCTTATGAGCTTATCAAATGTTGCCTCAGCGAAAAGCGTTAATGAAATTATTAAAGAGTATTACCCTATCTATAATGAGACAAAGCAGTGTCGAGGTATTATTGCTAATGATGGCTCATCAGGTGGTGAAGGCGCGTTTTATCAAAGCGGATATTGCATTGAGATTGATAGACAACTAGAGATGGAAACTAAAAAAGGCAAAAGATTGTATGTATTAGTTATTGGTGACATAGGTTTTAATGAAGACGGTAGCGAAGCATATGGGGCACATGTCTTTTCTGGTCTAGTAGGCATGTTTGTTCTAAAACCACAAGGTTCAGGCTGGGAGGTAGAATCCGCCAATCCAGCGATGAATGCAGGTGCTTTTGGTAAAGGGCTAAAAGACTGGAAGCTGATACAAGTTGCCCCTGATAAGTGGGGATTTATTAACATTCATAGTGATTCGCATTGGGTTCATTCAGGCTCGGCTTTTGTGTTACTTACTCCAGACGATAGTAGTATTAGAAGAAGCTGGGTAGAAGCCAAGTATGAACATTCTAATGCAGGAGCTGGGTCAGCAGGAAGCTGTAGCAATCCTGATGCCGATACCTGCACACTTTTAAAAGCTAAACTAGGCGTTAATAAGAAGAAGATAATTAATGGGTTTTATCCGTTAGAGGTTACGCTAAATGGTTTTGAAGATGACAAGGTATATAAAAATAAAGTCTATATGATTAAATATCAGCCCCGATTAGGGTATCAAGTACCCAATGATTATCCAATGAAAGATGTCAGCTTTTGATTTATATTCATAACTATATTTGTGTTTCATAAAAATGAACGATAACAACTTTTTTGAGAGCTTCAAGGGAAGTATTTAAGATGTTCAAATCTAATTTAGTATTACTCAGCTTAAGAAAAGTAGCGTTCGTTATTATAGTCTCATCGATATGCGGTATAGCCTCTGCTGCTGATAGTGTAATGGATATCCTCAAGCCGTACTATCCGCTTTATAACGAAGCATTAGGGTGTCATGGTGCGATTGCTCCTTCTGGTTCAGTCAATGGTTTAACTAGAGAACCTTATATGACAGGCTATTGCATCGATATCGATAGGCAAAAAGTCATAGAGACGGATAAAGGTAAACGCTTATATATATTGATTACAGGTGATGTTAGCTTTGATAAAAATGGTAAAGAAGTTTTACGTGGTCATGGCGCTAGTGGTTTAGTCGGTATGTTTGTTTTAAAGCCTAAAGGTGAAGGTTGGCAAGTTGAGTCGGCCAATCCTTATATGAATGCAGGTAGTTGGGGGCTTGGCCTGGGGGGTTGGGATTTAGAACAGTTTGCCCCAAATACGTGGGGCTTTATGAACGAGCATGGTGATACGCATCAAGGTTACACCAGTACAAGCTTTGTCATATTGACGCCAGATGGTCGCGGTATAATAGAGAACTGGATTGGCGCAGGTTTTGATAGTGGTGGTTCAGACGGTTGTGGTGGTCAGGGGCAGCGTCTATGTAATGATAGAAGTGCTGATTTAGAAATTGATACCAGTAAAACGGTAAACGGGTTTTACCGTCTAAAGCTAACTGTGAATGGATATAATCAGGGTAAAACCTATAAAAATAGTATTTTTTACATCAACTATCAAAAAGACAAAGGTTATATAGAACCTAATGACTATCCATTAAAAGATAATTATTAGGCTAGCTTCCAAAAATATGCTGACATTATGAATGGCCAGCTATCAATAGTTTTTGTCAAAACTACGATCAAACGCTATACAAGGTTTAGTTTTTATTCCGAATCAAAGCAATAACTGGCAGCGCAATCACATACATCAATACGCCATAGACAGCAGCAGGCAGAGCGATAGCAGGTAGGCCAACGGCTGTTCCCATGATGATAGGTGCTAAGGTGATGGCAGTCGTACTATTTTGAATACTGGTTTCGATGGAGATGGTTTTGCTATCGAACCAGCTAAGCTTCATTGCTTTAGAGGTCAAAATACTCAACGCAAATAAAACCACAATGATGAAGACAAGCTCTAGCCCAATAGATGCCAACTGCTCTTGTAATAATTGCCAGTTAGAAGCGATGGCAGCCAAGACAATCAATACAAAGAAGATACTGGCTAATCCATTTAGGATGCCGCTTCTACGCATCATAAAGTCAGTGAATTTATAGCGTGCAAGCATACCAATGCTAACTGGCAAAGCCGTCAATAAAAACATCACTACGCCAATTTTTACCGCGCTGATAGAGCCTGCTTGGTCTTGCATAAAGTGATTAAAAGCCAGCGTGATTAATATGGGTAGGGTCACAACTGATAACAGGCTAACCACACCAGTGAGTGCTACCGACAGCGCCACATTGCCTTTGGCATAAAAGGTAAGCATATTACTGGTCACACCGCCCGGGCAAAAACTAATCAGCATGATACCAAAGGCGATAGTTGGTGGCGGAGACATCATTAATACGACAGCTAAAGCAACCAAAGGCACAAAAATGACTTGGTTCACTAAGCCGACAACAAACGCTTTGGGATGATTAACGATGACCTTGAAGTCGCTGGGTTTTAGACCTGTCCCTAAGGTAAACATAATATAGGCAAGGGCTAAAGGCAGTAGAGCTAACACACTATTACTCATAAAACATTCCTTGTAAAATTAAAGGTCATATTCGAATGACCTTTTTAATAGCCCACATTCCTTGTGGCGGTATCGCTTTTAGCAGTTAAAATATGGTTTTAAATAATATAGTCTTAAATATTATAAAAGCCCATATATTTATATGGGCTTCTTGGTTTATTGCTTTAAGTTATTGATTATGATATCAGTCGTCTAACAAATCCATTTTCTTTGCTGCCTCATAAATACCTGTCGAGCGATTACCGGTACGGCAAAAAATTAACATTGGCTGCTCGGCTTGATTAAAGAAATCGGCAAACTCTTCAACGTGGTTTTGATTGAGTTCACTACCGGCAAAAGACACTTCTTTATAAGCAAGCCCTGCTTCTTTAGCTGCTGCTTCAATCTCAGCGCTGGTTGGCTGATTGGGTTCTTCACCATCTGGACGGTTGTTAATGATGGTTTTAAAGCCATTTTCGGCAATCATTGGTACTTGGTCAGGGGTGATTTGTCCGGTAATGCTAACTTGATGGCTCATAAGAGCTCCTTATTGTTTTTATATGAAAAGTGGAGTATTTGGTATAGAAGTACTGAGCCTTAGACTAAGCTGAATGGACAGCTTTCTAAAGATACCATATGTAAACGCTATCGTATTTTTATAGCCAGTTTTATAGCAGCCCTTGCATGAGAGCACTTTGATAAAGCAGTTTGGCGCGGGCCCCTGTACCACAAAACATAAGAATGGGTTTGGGCATCGAACGGTAAAAATCAGCAAACTGCTCGACAGTGGCCATGCTTAATCGTTCATCATCAAATGGTAGATGGTGATAAGTTAGATTGGCTTTTGTTGTTGCACTGGTAAAATCACAGCTATTGGGCTGCATTTCTGTCTCAGCGTCAGGGCGTATATTGAGCACAGAACGATAGCCAAGCTCCGCTATCTTCATACATTGGCTCGGGTAAATCTGTTTGTAAATCGTTAAATTATCGGTCATAAGTCATTTCGGTCGCGTATATTAAAAGGCGTTTGGATATAGAGTGTGGTAGCTAAGTGCTATTCTTTAAAAGCTATATTTCTAAAGGCTATATTTCTAAAGGCTATAGGTTAAGGGTTTTTTCTACAGACCGTGGTTTTCACGGCTTATACCAATTTAGAATAACACAGCTTTTATCATATCTATATTTTGTCACAGACAATATCTATCGTGACACATTAAATATATAGGCAGTTCTACATAAAAACGATACGTTGGTAGCACTCGTATCAGCTTTAAAGTGAATCAATTATACAAGTTGTTTGAAAGTCATCTGGCTATGTAGTTAGATGTCTTTCAGCGCATTCACCGCATCCATAGTACTTAAATAGACTTGTCCAGAAAGACGGGTAATGACTGGTGTACTTTCAATGATATCCATCACTGGGCCTTTGATAAAGCTAAAGCTTAAGTGCTTATTTTGGCTCAAAAGCTCTTGATTGAGGCTAATAAGCATCTCTTGTGCGGTCAAATCGATGTGATTGACTGCTGACATAATAAGAATGATTTCATGAGCTTCTGGGTATTGCCGTGTGGTTAGTATCACATTACGATGGACGGATTCACTATTGCCAAAGAACAAGCTTTCATCGATACGTAGCATCAATAAATTATGAAAAGTTACTACGTCATGACGATTGATATTACGAAAATGCCCTGTCCCTGCCAATTGACCAACTACAGCAACGTGTGGTTTGCTCGATTGCCAAATCAAACTGGCAAAAGATACCATAATACCGATTACCAAGCCGGTATTGAGGCCGAATATCAGCACACCAGCAAATGCTGCCATAAAACTGGCGGCATCTAAGCGATCCCGTTGCCAGGCAGACTTCAAGGTCGTCATATCGATAAGACCAATGATAGCAGCCATGATGGTCGCACCCAAAATAGCATAGGGCAGTGGCGCAAGGATATTGCCAAATGCTATCAAAGCGGCAACCATAACCAGTACCGTTACTAAGCTCGCCAGTGGCGTTTTTGCGCCTGATTCAACGTTGATAGCGGTACGCGAAAAACCACCAGCGATGGGAAAGCTTTGGAAAAAACCACCAGCGATATTGGCAAGCCCTAATCCTGTCAGCTCACGGTTGGCATCGAATGTCTCATTACGCAGACGCGCATAAGTACTGGCGACTGAGCTGCTAGATACAAAGGCAATGAGCGCCATTAATCCTGCAGTCGGCAATAAATTGAGGGCGTCATGAAAGTCTGGCAAATAAGGCCATGTAAAAGTTGGCAGTCCTTGTGGAACACTACCGATTGTTGCTACGCCATTTGTGGTCCAATCTAGATTGCTACTAAGGGCAATAGCGATAGCGAGAAGTATGAGCGGAAATAGCCGCTCCGCCCATTTAGCATAAGAAGGCGATAACCAAGACCGCCATACCCATTTGCTACCGTAACGGTTCATAACCATCAGTATAAAGGCAGTTGCTCCAATGAGTAGTGTCAATGGATGTAACTGGCGAGCATACATCAGCATACTCGATAAGTAACCGATTAAGCCGTTTCCAGCGATAGGTATGCCGGTCAAATATTTGAGCTGACTGGTAAAAATAAGTACGGCAGCACCACTAATAAAACCCGATGACACGCCGCGGCTAATGAACTGCATAATCCAGCCCAATTTGAGCTTCCCTGCGAGCCACAAAATAGCGCCCAGCATAAATGCCAGCAAGCCTGCCATCAGGACGTACTGCTCAGCGCCTTTATCCGCATAAGGGTGTAAAGCACTGGCGGTCATGATCGCGGTAACAGCTGCAGGACCTACTGCTTGTACATTGCTAGAGCCTAGCCACGCATAAACAGCGACTGGCACAATAGCTGCATACAAGCCATAAACGGGTGGCAGTCCTGCCAACACCGCATAGCCCAAACTTTGCGGGATAACGAGTACACCGACCACAATCCCTGCGATGATGTCAGTTGGTAAGGCAGACAGTTGGTATTGACGTAACCAAGCAGGAATCAGGCGAGCGGCGATAGAAGGCATAGTTATATGTCATCATAATAAAAAAGGTGAATTGCAGCCAAGCATTGTGTTAACTAAAAGGTCTTAATAAAATTTAACCCGTAAATTAACCGTCCGTTTTGTTACAAAAGCGCTCATACAGTAACTGTAGTACTGCTAAAGCATCGTCACTAGCGATACTATAGTAGATTTGCTTGCCTTCGCGGCGAGTTGTGACCAGCTCATCTTTACGTAGGATACCAAGTTGCTGCGATAAGCTTGGTTGACCAACACCGACCAAACTCTCAAGCTCACTGACACAGTATTCACCTTGAGTCAGCTGACATAAAAGTAGTAAACGATCAGGATGCGAGAGCGATTTTAACAACTGGCTGGCTTGCATCGATGCTTGCTGCATTTGCTCAGCAAGGTCATTCGGTGCGAAGTCTGCTACGCTAGGTGATATCGTATCAATATCACCAGAGGTAGATGTGCTCAATGCTGAAGTAGAAGTAGTCAGAGCGAGCTCCTTATATGAGACATAAGTAGAAGATAGAGAGTGTATGGATAAAGTTTGGGCTTATATAGTTAATTATCAATGATATTATCATTTATATCAAGTTATCATTAATTACATTATATAAATTGATAAATTGTTTAGTAGTTGCTATATTGTTATACATAGATAGTGAATAGGTAGATCCAAATCTTATAAACGCAGACCTATTATACGTAAGAATTTATTAAAAAATAAAACATTCATATAAAAGCAAAGAGGTAGCCATGCAAGTTCATTCTTTCTTACATAGCGACACAGAAACTTTTACCCACGTACTTGCCGATGTTCAGCAGCAAGTGTGTGCCATTATCGATCCCGTATTGGATTTTGACCCTAAATCGGGGCGTACGGCTACCGCTAGCGTTGACGAGGTGGTTACCTTCGTTCGTGAGCACGGTTGGGAGCTGGTTTATATCATAGAAACCCATGCCCATGCTGACCACATATCAGCCGCCATTCACGTAAAAGAAACGCTCGGTGGACAATTGGTCATTGGTCAACATATCACAGAAGTACAAAAAATATTTAAGCAAATCTTTAACTTTGATACCAGCTTCCGTACGGATGCCAGTCAGTTCGATATTTTGACGGATGATGGTGAGACGCTAACACTTGGCGGCATCACGATTACGGCTATGTATGTGCCGGGTCATACAAGGGCTGACATGGCCTACCTTGCCGCTGATGATGAAAAGACAGTGGTCTTCGTTGGTGATACTTTGTTTGCGCCTGATGTCGGTACAGCGCGTTGTGACTTTCCAGGAGGGGATGCCAAAACCTTGTATCAGTCTATCAAAAAGCTGCTGACCTTGCCTGATGATACCATCATGTATCTGTGCCATGATTACCCTAGTAAAGGGCGCAAGCATTGCCCAACCACCACTGTAGCAGCGCAAAAGCTCGGTAATATTCATATAAAAGATGGTATTAATGAAGCGGAGTTCGTAGAGATGCGTGAGCGCCGCGATGCCACGCTTGAGATGCCGCGTCTGATTATTCCGTCGGTACAAATCAATATTGATGCTGGTCACTTTCCAAAACCAGAAGACAACGGTACTCGTTATTTAAAAGTACCTATTAATGTACTCGGGCAATAAAATTAAAGTTTTTTTAGCAAAAATAAATAAGAAAACAGTTATGCACGCACAATAAAAATACCAGCCATCAGCATACTAGTCATGTACCATCAATCTATAATATAAAAAAATGGCTAGTATGTTTTCTATGATTTGTTCAATGACACGTGAGGATTTAGCCATGGAAATGAATATCGGAAGTACTGAACGTTTATTACGTATTATCGTTGGTGTCGTGATTATCGGTTTGGGTTTGTATTTCCAAAGCTGGTGGGGTGTGATTGGTCTGGTTCCTTTACTAACAGGGCTATTCCGCTTTTGTCCTTTGTATAGAGTGCTGGGTATGAATACTTGCAAACGTTAAACAGCGATTAAAACGATGATAAAAGTTATCATAAATGAATAAGTAAGTATGGGCGCTTTGTTTGACGGGCGCCTCTGCTATTTTCAAGGAGTCCAATAATGAGTGAGCAAAACTTCCATCTTGTATGTCCGCATTGCCAAGCGACCAACCGCATACCCTCTGAAAAGCTAAGCGCTGCGCCAAAGTGCGGTAAATGTGGTCAGTCATTATTGACTGCCAGTCCTCATGAATTAAATGCCCAAACAGTGAGTAAAGTCATCCAAAAAAACGATGTATTGACCATCGTAGACTTTTGGGCAAGCTGGTGTCAGCCGTGCCTAATGATGGCACCAGAGTTTAAAACCGCTGCCAGCCAGCTGCCGCAAGTGGTCTTTGCCAAAATACAGACCGATAAATACGAGCAAGCGGCAGCACCGTATAACATTCGCAGTTTACCAACCATGGTTGCATTTAGACATGGTAAGGAAGTCGCACGCCAATCAGGTGCGTTACCGAGCGACCAAATTGTCCAGTGGGTGCGAAGCCTGCAAGCTTAATGGTTTGTTTAAAATCTTCTCTACAATAAAAAAGCCAATACGCGATAAATGTATTGGCTTTTTTATTGTAGAGAATTCTGAAAAATTTTATCCCTGATACTAGGTCACAATCTCAATAGCAAATAAGATAAAAAATCCAATAATTATTATTATCATAATTACGGTTATAAAATTCAAAAATAACTTTAATCCCTTTGAGTTAGACGTTGCTGAACTAGGTTTACTAGATACAAAATCATGAATTTTTTCTTTTGTGCCACTAAGTGATATCGAATCTGGAATATTAATGACAACTACTTTGTTTTGTCGTTCTGAACCGTAGTCTTTTCTAGCAGAATCATATAGAGACTCTTCATTCAGTTTACTTTCATACTCAGCCAACGATCTGTCGTACTTACTGCGTTCTATAGGGTTGGACAATGCGGCATAGGCTTCATTAAATTGCTGCATGATTTGATCAGCATTTGGATGGTTATTTCTATCGGGATGGTACTTTTGCGATAAAGACTTAAAAGCAGCTCGTATGACTTCCGGAGATGCATTTCTAGATACCATCAAAGTGTCATAGTGCGTATGAAGGCTATTCATAGTTAAATGATCTCATTAAGTTAATAATGCTAAATTAAGTATCCGTGACTACTCACCATAAATTTTGACGCCATTGGCAAAGCTGCAACGCTGGATACGAGCAGACTGAATAATCGCATCACGCTCGCCGTACAGACGTGATAACTTCGCATCGCGAGCTTTGGTGTTGTTGCTTTTACCCACACCAAAGCTGATATTAGGAGAAATCCCCCAACGCCCTGCAGAAACGCCAACCCCGACACCTGAAGCAGATAGAGTGGATTGCTCGTTGCGCGCCGCATTTACATAACGATTGACACGGGTATATTCTTGGTTAAGCGCTTGGCAATCATAGCTTTGATAAGTACTTGGTGCTACGTATTGCGGGGTAATATTACCCGTAGAAGCACAGCCTGAGAGACCGAAAATGCCAGCTGTTGCTAGTAATGTGGCGGCAGTGAGAGTTTTCATAATGGCTCCATTAGGCTAAGTGGTTGTATTTGTATACATTTAAGATAGCAAAAGTAACGAGATTAAGATATTAAAAATATAGCGATGACTCAGTCTTTTTTAAGGTTAACAACCGAGAAATTGATATCATTAAAATACTCTATATTTATCAAAATAGGTGCTTATCAAAATAGGTTTGCAGGCTTGGCAAAGGCGAGTATCACGATACCAATATACGCCACAGCGGCAATGAGGATGCCTGTTTTCCTTTGGGTAGGCGTCGCATCATTGTTAAAGGCTTTTATACTCGAGCTAATGGCCGCAACGAGTAAGATAATCTTGGCAAACACCCATTGTACAGGTGCATTGGCGCTCATTAGTTGCATCAGCATGACTGCCCCTGACACGATAACTAAAGCGTAAATAACATGGGTCGCTATTTTCACTGCCCGTGGCGCTTGTCTGTTGCTGCTTAAAACCAAATAGCTTTGGTATACAAACAGCACAATGATTAGTACTGCCATAAGCATATGTAAATGTTTCATCGAATATCATTTCCTCTAAAGATGCAGTTATTTAGCTTATTGATTGTCTTTAATTTTAGCTGCCTAAAATATAGCTACTTAACCTTGGTTTTGTCCAGCGCATAACGGGCTATCAGGGCTTTGACCTTGCCACTCTGTGGGTGTATAGGCATGGATAGCCAAAGCATGAATTTGACCGCCTTGTGAGGTCAATAATGAATTTGCCAGACCATATACCAGCTGATGACGCGCAACCAATCTTTTGCCTTCAAAGGTGTCACTAACAATAACCAGTTTAAAGTGGCTTTCTTTGCCTTCAAAGTAACCCGCGTGATTCATTGATTCATTAGTCAGTTCGATATGCTGCGGTTGTAAATCTTGTAGCTGATTATTAAGGGCGTCGGCGGTAGGTGTAGTGGTCATAACAATCCTTTATAGTTTTATGCTTTAAAATCTTTATGAATGTATCAAATGGTCTTAGCCATTTATTGATGGCAAGTTGCGGTCATTATAACAGACCTTCATATCTAAGCTGTGTTATACAGCGTTGAATTAATCTAGTACTAAAGTACATCTTTAAAGCATAAAAAAGCAGAACACAATATGGAATCTGTGCTCTGCTATTAGTACTTAATCTTATCAGTGCTTCACTAAAAATTAGCCATTAACGACGTGCTTTTTGGTATAACGGCATCACTTTTGGCAGCAAAGATTGTATTTGTGCAATGCGGTTACCGCTGGTTGGGTGAGTACTTAAGAATTGTGGCGGCTCACCTTGGCTGGCGCGCTGCATTTTTTGCCATAAGCTAACAGCGGCTTGTGGGTTGTATCCTGCGCGTGCCATTAGCTCAAGACCAATTTGGTCGGCTTCGGCTTCTTGGGTACGACTGTGTGGACGGCTTAGGCCCAAATCGCCAGCGACGTTTGCAAGGTCGGCTTGACCTTGTGATAAACCAAAGATACTAGCGGCGACACCAATACCGGTTTGAGTGGCATATTCACGCGAAAGACGTTCACGTGAGTGCTCGCGTAGGGCGTGAGACATTTCATGGCCCATAATTGCCGCGATCTCATCATCGGTCAAGTTCAACCGATCGATGATGCCTGAATAAAACATAATCTTACCACCTGGCATAACGAAAGCATTTAGCTCATTAGACTTAATGGTGTGTACTTCCCACTGCCATTTTGCCGCATCAGGGCGATACACCCCAACTTGACCGATCAGGCGGTTAGATATCTTTTTGAGACGGTTTAGCT
Organism: Psychrobacter sp. AOP3-A1-26; assembly: GCF_052378235.1. Classification (NCBI taxonomy): domain Bacteria; kingdom Pseudomonadati; phylum Pseudomonadota; class Gammaproteobacteria; order Moraxellales; family Moraxellaceae; genus Psychrobacter; species Psychrobacter sp. AOP3-A1-26. The sequence continues at coordinate 546 of NZ_JBQSXN010000072.1, read as the reverse complement.
GAGCTTTATTGTTATCAAGCACTCCACGCGACTTGGCTTCTTGAATATTTTTATTATAACTTTGCGCCGATAGTTGCTGTACCTGCTCGCTAGAAACTAGCAGTAGTTGTTGGCGATCAACACCAACGGCGCCAGTACTGGTCGTACTAGTACAGCCGGTTAGGGTTAACGCCGACAATGAAGCGGCCATCACGGTGGTGGTTAGCAGTTTTTTCATAATAAACATCCTCGCTGTAAATGATAAAAGTAAAGTCGAACAAAACCAATATTAAACCGTAGATGAAAGGATAGCTTATTATTTAAATTCTACTACCACCTACCGATCTACTTAAACAGTAAAATTTCATCTGAACTGTCAGTAGGCATAAGTATAGTGAGGTTAACGAGTGAAAACCAATGCAGGAAAAGTAACAATACGCAGTAGGATTGTAAGTAATGTTCGTTCATTCAGTCTTTAAGAAACATCAGATTAATGTGCTTTCTATATTTTTAGTTCTATATACCCCACTCTCAACTTGAAATAAGCAATTCAAACTGAAGAGGCGG
>NZ_JBQSXN010000071.1:0-15899 GCF_052378235.1 Psychrobacter sp. AOP3-A1-26 | reverse complement strand
CCATCTAAGGTAGTTTTATCTGTAGAATATTGAGGCGGTTTTTGCATAACTAATAATCTCCATTCGTTGATAGGTAAAGGTGAACATTAAAGTTTTCCTCAAGTGATGATACAAGGTTTTCAGTTTCACCCTCAGCATTAGTGATTCCAAAATAAATTAACTCTTTTACCTCAGATATTGCACGATAATGAACATGGCTATAAGTGTAGTGGTCAACTAATTTAGGACACCTGATAAGAGGTTTTTGTTAAAATAGCGTCTCTCTGTTTCTAATGGTGTTAAGTAATTGTTGAAAGTATGGGGTCTCACAGTTTGATAATAGCCCCAGATATAGTCAGTGATAGCACTCTTAGCCTCAAAGATATCTTCATAACCACCCTTTGGCATCCATTCCGTTTTAAAGCTTCTAAAGAAGCGTTCAGTTGGCGCGTTGTCCCAGCAATTACCCTTTCTGCTCATGCTTTGAATCATGCCGTCACAACTAGCCACGGATTCAGCAAATGCCTTGCTAGTGTAATGCGTGCCTTGATCCGAGTGAAACAGCACCCTACTGGGTCTAAGTCTCGTCTGATATGCCATCTGTAGTGCTTTAGCAGTCAGCATACTGTCAGGAGAGTCTGATACGGCAAAGCCCACGACACGACGGGCAAACAGATCTAACACCACAGCTAGATAACACCAGCCGCTCTTGATACGGATATAGGTCACATCTCCCGTCCAGACTTGGTTAGGCATGCTTGGACTAAAATTGCGCTTTAGGATATTGTCGTGGGTTTTATGCATCTGATCAGCATGCTTATACTTGTGTGTCTTTTCCTGAGAGCTTTTAAGGTGCATACTCTTCATAAGACTACCTGCTAGGTAACGTGTCAGCCTGATGTTATGCTCATTCCATAAGATAGCGACAATAGTGCGAGCACCAGCCGATTGTTTGGAGTCATTGAATATCTGACGTATTAATGCTTTGAGTTTGACGCGTTCTATATCAATAGGCTTAGTCTTAATACCATAGTAGTAGCTGCTTCTAACGACACCAAACAGGTGGCATAGCTTACGCTTGCTCAGTCGTTTGTCTTGCTCTGCAAGCTTGCTGATCAGCGATAGACGTTCAGGCTGTCCAAGGCTAGCAGAGCCGAAGCCTTTTTTAGAATGTCGCGCTCCATAGTGAGTCGTTTAACTTGTTTACGTAGCTCTTGTAGTTCTCTTTGCTCATCGGTGAGGGCTAAACCTGCAGCTGGTGCAACCCCTTGCTGCTCTTTTTTATACTTGCGTACCCAGTTATCTAGGGTTGATGCACCAATTCCTAAAGACTCTGCCACTTCTGCTACTTTGCGCTTATGATCAACGACTAAGCTGATAGCTTCTAATTTGAATTCTCGGGTATATTCTCTGCGGTTGCTAGTCATACTATGTTCCTTCTTTTGGGTTAGTATAACCTTGTATCTTGAATAACCGCTTAATACTGCCAACGAAAGTTGATAAAATAAAGTAATTATTCATGAGCATTGAGAGTATGAGTATAACCTTAGTGCCTAGACACTGTGTAAGAGATTATGCCCAATGCTCATCCCATCATCTTCATATTCTGAATGGTATCCAAGTGCCTCGCCATCTACCAAGGTGTCATGAGTGACACTGTATAGACAAGGGAAGACAATAAGATGACACACTATATCGGCATAGACGTCAGTAAAAACAAGCTAGATATCGCCTGGCTCAAAGCCACTGATAATCTCAAATTTAAAACCAAAGTCTTTAAAAATGATTACAGTGACTACGCTGCTCTTATCAACTGGCTCATTGCTAACATCACTGACGACTTAAGTAATATTCACATCACGGTCGAGGCCACAGGAGTCTATCACGAGAACATCGCCTACTACCTATTTGATAAAGGTCTTAACGTCAGTATTATCAATCCTGCTTATATCAAAAGCTATGCTGCTAGTTTAGGAAGTCGCAACAAGACGGATAAAAAAGACAGTATGTTATTAGCCCGCTACACCTATAGTGCTAAGCCTAAATTATGGACACCGCCGCCAGCAGAGGCGCGTCACCTCAAGTCATTATTGTCGCGCTTAGACGCACTACAAGAAGACTTACAACGTGAGCTGAATCGATTGGAAAAAGCGCAGGCCACAGACACCGCTCCTATCGTTAAAGCTTCTATTGAGCATATGATAGCCTCTTTGCAAGCCGCTATTGTTAAGCTCAATGGTGATATTGATGACCATATCGATCATCATCACAATTTAAAGCAAGATCAGACTCTACTGCAAACTATTAAAGGCGTCGGCCCTGTTGTCTCAAAGCAGATGGTGTCGCTGATGCATAATAAGCAGTTTAGTCAAGCGTCACAAATGGCCGCCTTTTTAGGCTTAGTTCCCAAACATAGTGAATCAGGGCTATTTAAAGGCAAGTCTCGCTTAGCAAAGAATGGCTCAAGTGATATCAGAGCCAAACTGTATATGCCAGCGCTAGTCGCCATTAAGCATAATCCTGATATTAAGGCGCAGTATGAGCGACTGCTTGCTAATGGTAAGTGCAAAATGCAGGCTGTCTGTGCAGCGATGCGCAAGCTTGTGCATATCTGTTTCGGTGTGATTAAACATCAGCAGTCTTACCAAGCAAAAGTTGAGCTAATTAGTGCTTGATTTGGCTTTTTTAAGATGGTATCTCTTAAGCGTGGTCCGATTTAATTATGCCACTACAAAGGGTTACCATCATCATCAGTAAATTTAAATTTAACTTTATAAAGTTCAATAGATCCCCAAGGGTCTTCATTTCTTAGATGCACTTTAATCTTATTGGAGTTAGAGCTAAAGAAAGTTTCCGTATTTCCCTCAGTATCAGTTATGCCTTCAAAAGTCTCTTTTGTATTTTCATTAATAGCAATATACGGTGTATTGGCATAAGCAATATCATTATCGTCAGCAAATCTAAATTGTGCCTTGTACATTGCTCCCGCTATCAAACTCGGCAATACCCCAAGCCCCAGCCCATCCATTCCACCTCCCGCCTTACTATGCTTACCCCCTTTCTCCGTCACCTCTTTGGCGGCGATAGTGATATTGCTACCATCAAGAGTAATACTCGCACCGCCTGCCGTTATCGTCACTTTATTGGTTGCCACGACTTCTACCTCTTTAGTTGAGGAGGCGATGTTCACATCTTGCTTGGCGGTTGCTTCCAGTTTCCCTGTATGGGCGGATAGGGTGATATTTTCTTTGGCATTGGTCATGCTAAATTGACCATCGGCGACTATATTGAGTGATTCGCTGCTGATTTGATTATGGCTATCGCCACTACTGATCATCATGTTCGCTTGAGTCGTAGTAATCATTTCACCCATTGAACGTTGAATGAGCGTGTCTTCACTGACATAGCTGCTATCAGCCGCACTATCAATCAGCGTGAATGGCGTGGATTGATGGGTTTTGGTTTGCTGTTCCTCTGCAATAGTCTCAAGCTGGGCTTTAATCGCTTTATGGTCGTTCACATTACGACCAAGTCCCGTTGCCAGTTGCGTCAAACGCTCAGTTAAATGCTGACCACCTAATGCAGTTTGGGCCAGAGTCGGGGTGTGGTGCTGGTAGTTATGCTGTCCTGTTTGCGCGTGGGTCTGCGGCTGAGTGGATAGAACAAGTGCTTCCCCTGATTTGATACTGATCTGCGCGTTGGTGGCCGCATTGATCCCTTGACGTTTGGCGGTGTCTGATGGATTGATCACGCCCATTTTTAGACTGGCGGATATCCCAGCACTGTCTACTTGTAGCTGAGAGTAAGCTTGCTCTGTACGGTGGTCAGTCACCCATTCAGATAGGCCGTTTTCAGTGTTGCGATAGCCGCTCTCGACCGCTTGCTCATTGTCAGTGGCAAACAGGCTAGGGCGACTTGATGATAATAAGCTACCGGTATTCGTCAGATGCTCACTATCACCGATAGCTTGCATCAGAGTTTGGTCATCTGCTCTATGGGTAAAGTGGCTGCCATAATTGCTTCCTGCTTGGGCCTCAATACGGTTAATTGCTTGGGCGGGGTTATCTAATAAGTAGTTGCTTGTTGGGGTGATAAGATTATAGCAAAACAGTTTGTAGCCACTCCTGCTTTCCGCTGCTATTTTAACTGCCCACAGGAGCAGGCACTAAAGACCGTGCCGTTCCTGCTTTGCGATAACGTCTCTGCCTGAGTTCCTGTAATCCTGGGATCAGCCAAGGATATCCTCTGCAATCAGGGCTAGCGGTGGCATCTGACGTTCGCAGAGGGTGGTCGTGGTTGGAGTTTTTATGCTGAGTAATGCCTATAATTTGAAGTTAAGTTGAATGCTTTGAGTTTGAGATGTTTCTTATTTAACGAACGACAAAAAAACCACCCGAAGGTGGCTTAAATAATTACTTATATTAAGTCATCTAAATCAAGTAAGTTTGAATCATCATCAACGCCAAATGCTGTTTGTCCTAATCTCTTAAAGTCGATGTACTGAATCTCAATCAAGTCGGGTAAAAGATTGAGATGGACAAAGATATTCATCTTATCTATATTTTTGATAGAAGCATTATCACTAATCGCAAGGGCAGGGACAAAGCCAAACATTTCATCGTATTCAAGTGCTCCAAATTTTTTCACACAACGCTTGAATAGAGGTTTGCTATTGTTATCAACCATATCAACATATTTTGTCTCTTTAAAAGCAAAAAATAATTCAATTTTTCTATCTGCTAGGCCTTTTGCAATATCTTTCGCTTCCCCTTTTTCTTGATAAACCCAACCAAGAGTTGGAGTAATTGTATAGGCATGACCTATTTTTTCACCCCAAACGTATAACTTGCCAAAGCCACTACGAGCGATAACATAGTAGTTATCTTGTTTTAGAACGTCCTCACCTAACCAAAGGGCTAGTTCATCTTCATAATCAGTTGGATTGACTATCCAAAACAAGCCTTGCTTAAAGCGGCAGAAGCCCATTTTCTCCCAATAGAAAAGAAGCTTATCAGGCAATTTACCTTTATAATAATCTAGAATTGCCTGATCGGCAGGCTGTTGCCAGTCAGGTTGTCCAAAATCTTCCATAAACAAGTCAAATCCTTCATCAATAATAAAATTATTCATTACAATTTCCTATTTTAATTATCTACAACGGTTTAATTCTACCTTCATTTTGGTTTGCCCGCCTTGAGACTTTTGTGCTTCTTTAGCGGCCTTATCCATCTGTGCAACTCTACTATTTGCTTCAACTTTATTAGACCATTGTCCACCTATGGACTTATTCACATCAGCACGACCCAGTCGATTAATTTTATCTTTACCACCTGCAATCATATCAGGATCATGTAAAGCATTCAGGTCTTTCATTATTTCAGGAGTGCGTTTGTTCGCCAACCGTTTAGCTTCTCTAGGAGATTTTCCTTGTTTCTCATAGCTATTTTTTAAAGACTCATTGATCTTATCTTCATACTCTGTTCTAGCGTTTGCCTGCGCCCCATTACTTTTCGGTCTGCCATGCGTTTTAAAGGCATCACGACCTGTCAAATACTCATCAACAGTTAAGTTGTTCAGTCCAGCTTCTTGGTCTTTTAATTGACGATAGTACTCTTTTTCAAACTTTGCATTTGCTTTACTGTCTTTAGCAAACCTACTCTTTAAGCTTTTACTTGGCTTAAAGCATTTAGGGGTATGTTTTTTCATAACGCCTTTTCTAGCAGGTCTCGACGTGATACTGCTATTATGACTGACTGTTTCGCCAGAAGCTTTTCGGTTGGTTGATGCCAATGCTGTGCTGGGTTTATTACCAGCTGTCCGACCCACACCTGCGCTATTAACACTCGCCGTAGCCGGTGTCATCTTTGACCATCCATCAATCTCATTGATAATTTGCTGACCGAAACGATCAAAGTCCTTTTGAATCTGTATCAGCTTTTGCTTATTAGACTTACTTAAACTGTTTAGAAACTTAGGGGTCAAGATACTATTCAGTAACCCTTTTAGCTTACTAACATCTAACGCTTTCTTTAGCGCTTGCTCTGCATTACCTTTACCAAATTTTCTGATAAAGGCAAATAAATCAGCAGGATTTTTACCGCCAATTTTCACTGCTTTAATGGCACTTTTGACCGCATCACCAACGACAGGGATCAGCCCTATTAATGCTGCTATGAGTAAAAACCACAAAGTAGTATCAGAGGGCTTGTCTTTTAGGTTCATGACTGCCTTGATGATGTCTCGCGCATCAATAAGCTGTCCTGCAATAGGAACTGCACCGATCACAATTTCAGCGAATAGTGCCCAAGACGAGGTGTTTTCACCTGCTAGAAACGAACCTGTCTCTTCTTTTAATGCTTTAAACCAGCCTGTGGGCTTTTCTTGTTTGGCTTTCTTATATTTTTGAGGAGTGTAATCCTTCCCTATGTTACTAATCCCTAGTGCGCCGCCGCCAAAGCCATTACTACTCATATACCATCCTCCATATCTATATCAGGCTTGAAGTCAGCAGGGTCTTCACCATAATAAACATGAGCTTGACCCTTAGGCACACCTTCTAAACGAGCAAAGCCATTTTCATCTAAAATGCCTTCTCTGACAGAGCCATCTGCGAACTCAACTCTATAAGGCGCACTGCTTACTGGAGTCTCATCATCGTGTAGATAATTAAGCTCGATAAAGGTTGGTGGTTCGTCCAAGATATTAGAAGGTAAGCCTGAAACAAATTGACCATCAACACCGCCCCCAGCCTTACTATGCTTCCCAGCTTTCTCCGTAAACTGCTTAGCCGTAATGGTAATATCACCACCATCCAAAGTGATACTGGCTCCACCAGCCGTCAGCGTAATCTTATTCGTTGCTACTATCTCAACTTCCTTAGTCGAGGAGGCGATATTCACATCTTGTTTTGCCGTGGCTTCCAGTTTTCCTGTATGCGCTGAGAGGGTGATATTGTCTTTGGCATTGGTCATGCTAAATTGACCATCGGCTACTATATTGAGTGACTCGCTGCTGACTTGGTTATGGCTATCACCACTACTAGTTAACATATCTTGCTGCGAGGTCATTATCATTTCACCCATTGACCGGTGAATGAGTAGGTCATCACTGACATAACCGGTATCAGCCGCACTATCAATGAGCGTGAATGGCGTTGTTTGATGGGTTTTGGTTTGCTGTTCTTCTGCGATAGTTTCAAGTTGGGTCTTAATCGCGTTATGGTCATTAACCTGTCTACCAAGTCCCGTTGCTAACTGCGTTAAACGCTCCGCTAAGTGCTGACCGCCAAGACTAGTTTGGGTGAGGGTCGGGGTGTGGTGTTGGTAATTATGTTGTCCTGTTTGCGCGTGGGTTTGCGGTTGAGTGGAAAGGGCTAAGGCTTCACCTGACTTGATATTGATTTGGGCATTGGTAGTGGCGCTAATACCTTCGCGCTTAGTGCCATTATCTGCAGGGTTAATGACGCCCATCTTTATCGTGGCACTAACCTTGCCACTATCGACTTGTAGCTGTGAATAAGCTTGCTCTGTACGATGGTCAGTCACCCATTCAGATAGGCCGTTATCCGTGTTGCGATAACCGCTCTCGACCGCTTGCTCATTGTCAGTGGCAAACAGGCTAGGGCGACTTGATGATAATAAGCTACCGGTATTCGTCAGATGCTCACTATCACCGATAGCTTGCATCAGAGTTTGATCATCTGCTCTATGGGTAAAGTGGCTACCATAATTGCTTCCTGCTTGGGCTTCTAATCGATTGATAGGTTGAGCAGGGCTGTCTAATAAATAGTGGCGTGTCGGCGTCATATGATTGCGACTGTCCGTGTCAGACTGGCTATCTGTGAGCCCCGTCGCTGGCGGGAGTGCTTGTCTGCTGTATAGCGCACCTACCCAAGGCGTATCAGCGGTGATCAGTCTGAGCTGGGTTAAGTGAGTACCTGCTTTTAGATCTGAGGCATGGCGCTGCTGATGACGACGGCTGATCGTGAGTCCTGTGACATGAGCGAGGCTATTGCGTGCTAAATGCACGATATGAGTGGCGCGGTAATGCTGATTAAGATGGTTATGACCTACTAGAGTAAAAGTGTCCGCAACGTTTAAATCAGTACAGTGAGCAAGCGCATGGTAGACGCTGTAGCGACTGTGGTGACTATTTGCCATGATAGTAGCGTCATCAATCGTCTCGGTATCAGTCACTGGAGCAAAGGCGGCTGGAGTGTCGATCGTAAGGGTAGACGTATTGGTTTGGCTATCTGCCTCACTATCACTGATAGCTATATTTGCTGACTGGACCGGGTGGGCCACGCTAGCGCTATTAAAGCGTTGCACCGTGACGGTACTCGGCTGGGTGATGATTTGTTCACTAAGGGCTAAGATTGGCGCGTGAGCGCGATCATGTAGCACTTGCTGATAACGTACTGAGCCGATGCTTTGACTGATACCATCTTCATCACTAGGATGAGCTGAAGTAATAATAAGGGTGGGCGGTGCGTGCTCCTCGGTTTGCGCGTGCCTGAGGTAAGCGGTGAGTCCTTGGCGTGAGAGGCGTTCGCAGATATGACTCCAGTCACTGCTTTGCCACTGGGTCATGCGTGCTGGGGTCCAACTGGCGTTTTTCTCACTACTGCTATCAGTGCCACTATCATCGATCACGTCTATCTCTTGCATGGCGACGCGTTCTGTTACCATGGCTTGTACCGACAGGTCGGTATCTATCTGGCTGCGCAGATGCTGATGCAAGCGATAAGTGGCGGGCTGTGCGATGAGTCGATAGTAGCCATAGCTGCCATCATGATCGAGCTGGCAAAGGGCGGTGATATATAGATGACGATAGGCATGCCCACTTGGGGTGTCAAAGCTTAGGGTTAAAGAGCTACCAACAAACGCATCTAGCGACATAAATGGTGGGTGATGACGTTCATGAATGTAGATATGCAGCACATAGGTGTCAATACCGTGTTGCTGGTTGTTATTGGCGTTGAGGAGTGCAAGGAGACCGGCTTCATTGGTCGTTCTAATGAGATTCTGCAGCCAATTTTTATGCTGTTTGAGTTCCTGTTTAGCGCTTGCATAAGCAGCTTGGGTATTGCCTTCACTGGCATATAGTCTATCGGCATGCATGGGTACGATAGTGTTGGTTAGGCGTAGCATGGGTACGGTGCTCCTTATCGGTTGTCCCGACTCCTATTATTCGGCCAGAGTGAATTCAATACGGCGATTGCGTCGGCGTCCCTCGTCGCTGTCATTACTAGCGATAGGATCCTTATCGCCTTTTCCCGCGGTACTCAATCTTGTGGCATCAATATTACGACCAATTAGATACTGCTTGACTGCTTCAGCACGTTCGTTTGAAAGCAATAAGTTGGCCTCTGGGTTACCTGTATTGTCAGTATGGCCAGTAATGACAACCGATTTATCACCAATACGCGTAAGCACGCCTGCCATATCATCTAAGATACCCAGCCCTAAAGGTGTCAAGTTGGCACTACCGGACTCAAACTCTACGATACGATTGCCCAAGGTGTCATCGATCAAGCGTTGCTCACCTGCTGTGACCACCAACTTATTATCAAGCTGGTAAAGATCTGTTAAGCGAGTGTGGATGCGGTTTTGGATGGCTTGTTTTTGTTCAATACTATTGACTTTGCCATGTAGGCTGATAGTAGTACCATGAATATCAATACGTCCTTGTCTGATACTCGAGATATCACTGTCGATAATGGCAGTCGCTATTTGTTGCCAATTGGTAGGGATGTTGATATTTGAGCGAACTTCTATCTCATCTCGTACAGGTTTATTTGGATATTGGGCCTTGAGTTTATCAAGCAATTGATCTTTATCGGAGCTGGTAGCAACCACACCTTTGATGACAACGGGTACCTCTACATGGTTGGTGTCAATAAAGGTGTCATCTTGAGCGGCAAAAACTGCAATACTGGCCAGTAACGCAGTTGTAAATATCATGATAGGAGCCCGGCGGGTAAGGGCGGATCGTTGCGAGAGTGCAGATATGCGCATACAAATGCCTTTTTATTTTTTATACTGATAAAACTTAGAGGTCAAAGCCATCAACTATGATGACTGCTCAAATATTATTTTGCCAAAAATATCGTCTTGAATAATTGCCTAACATCATATAAATAGGCATCATCTTGTAATAATATATTGTGAAATCGAGTCAGGCCGATATCATCATCAATAAACTGCTGTGTCCATGAGCTATCGGCGATATTGACCCAGCTTTCATGTTTTGTTGACGTACCTGTCAGTATTTGCATCAATGTAGTGGCGGCCGGTTTTGAAAAACTCATTAGGAGGTGATAATGCCCGTCACGCCAGTAAAAATAGCTGTTAAAGTACAACTGATGCGGTGCATAAAACCCATGAATGAGGTCGTGCCAAAAAGAAGCAAAATAAATGGCTTGCGTCTTGTTATCAGGCAATGACCAGTAAATAGCCTTATTTAGACCATGGAAGCCTTTGGTAAATGTGGGTAAAAACAGTAACCCTGTCGCGATGATCTGCTCAATCAAAGAGGCCTTATCAATATCTATCATCATCGCGCCTTCTTGCAATGTGGTAGAGTTAATAAAGTCGTAATAATGTGTACTGGCATTATGATCAATCGAAACAAAGCTTTGGTTGAGCGTCTCCGTTATCTGTGTGTTGTCGACCTTAGACCGTGCTTGATCTAAGGTTTGATGGATATCATGCCACATGCCCGCTGATTTTATGGGTAAGTATTGCATCCATGCTTTAGGCTTATTGAGGTGCATAAGTCCAAAGCCGATGAATGGGTATTGGCGATTACCACTATCATAGCTAGATATTAGTACGCCAGTCATGATTTTGTTTTCTGCGGTATCAACATGGCTAAAGTGGAGGGCTAATGAAGTATCCATCTCATCCGCTGATTCAGATAGTGCTTGACTGACCCACTGATCAATGACATTGATATCACTCATGTGCGAGCGCGAACGAACAAAATCGCCACGACAAGGTAGTTTGCCAAAGTAAACCAAAGGAAGCGTATCAGGTATCATGATGTTGGCTCCTCGATGAGCGCATCGCTTGGGCGGCTGGCGCCGGTAGCGTTATCTGTGTTAGGCGGACTGAGTAAGCCGTCATCATGAGCCGTCGTGTTTTCAGCTGAGCCCTCATTGCTGCTTATCGGCGTTTGGGTGCTTTGGGGTGTAGAATGCTGGCTATCCTCATCGGTGGGTTTTGCGGTGCGAGTTACACCAACGCCAATGACTTCTTCAGGCAGTTTCATGCCAGTAAATGGGTTGTCTGATTGCCCTGAAGCGTTTGTATTCGCACTACCACTGATGATTCTAAAGCGTACCGAAACCGTCACCCCATCACCTGCCCAAGTCATCTCAAACACATCATTACCAAGCTCGGTTCTTTGTGCTGCATTAATAAAACGCTCTACGCCAAAACTACCAGCTTCTTCTAAGATCGTATAATCCCGACCATCGTAGTCTTTGGCGCGTATGCTTGCTCCGGGTTGACTGCTTGGGTTTGGCCATACAAAGGTCGTCCATGCCTGCGTACCCATACGGTACCGTAACTGCTGACCATCTAAAACTATCGTGTACTCGGTCAGTCCACTGACAGGTAGAGGCATGATTTGAAAGGTGGTTTGCTTAGCGGTACTGTTACTATTAGAGGAGTTTGTGCGTTGACTTCCTGTGTAATTGACAAAGTAGCGTCCAAAATCGGCAACAAACTTAGGGTTTAGACCAAGTCCTGCACCATTCCAAATTTTGCTCGATATCTGATCACCGCGGCGAATAATAAAGGGAGAGAGGGTCTCATCTACAAACCTTGCTACATAACCATCATCACCAAAAAACTGGCCAATCTCAGCAGGTGTTGCCTCTAAATTTGCGTTTTGAGTAAAAGGATACTTGCCAGCTAGGTCGTCCAAAAATGGCTTATACACTTGAGCTTGCCAAACTTTATTAATTTCAGTTTTGGTCGGTGTGAGCAGCATATTAAAAGAGCGAGTAAGCGGTTCACTTAATAAGGGCCGAATCAGTTGTTTGATTTGTGAATTGGATTGGCTCAAGATTTGTTCATCTAATATCTGTAAAGATTGAGTCAGCTCGGAGCCCTCACTACTTAGTGTTTGGGAAGCAAAGAGCAGAGCATCAGGGCCAATGTCATCACTTCTCGTGATATTGTTAAATCGTGTCCTAATTCCACCCAAGCTTGTCAAGTAGTTATCTAATAACGATAAGTCTTGGTTATCCTCACGCGGCGTAACCAATGCATGTATGGCGGCAAACTCTTGTGCTATTGCTCCAGACTTTGTTGCCGTGGCAGACGCTGAGTGTGCGGCGTTATTATTTAGCATTGTCTGAGCTTGTTTTAATTCTGCAGGACTTTGACGCAATATGGTTTGTTTAAACCAATCCACAAATGATCGTTTTGACTCATCAGATTGAGCTGGGTTTTGATGGTTTGCGCTATCCCATTGCGTTTGACGATCAACAGTATCAAATAGAGTAATAAGAGGAGATTGCTTGGTATTTGATAATTGACTTAACAGCATGGCATGATCTTTGAAGTCTTTACTATCTCGTATATATACTTGAGACAAAAAACGTTTCCACTCTGCAATATATTCTTGCTTGTAGCGATTGACGAGATACTGGCGGATTTGTTCAGGACTACCAGTTAGTGTCAAGTCATCTTTGCTGCTGGTTGCCAGTACCCAGTCATCTGCGACAATTTTGTTGGTTGCTGCCTTATCAATTTCATTACTAATAAACGATGACCAAGCGTTTTTGGTAAAGGTGCCTGAAATCACATAGCCCCCAAGCAATGCCTCTGTAGGGGCATTTTGAGTTATTTGTGCCACTGTCACTGAGGGAAAACGCGATGAGGCGCGCATTTTTATCTCAGCATAAACGCGCTCGCGAGCAGGCTGTCCTTTGCTCACTTTGGTCAAAGTCGCGCGTGTATTATCAACTAGAGCCAAGTCGTTTTGAATACGAGGGAAGCTGGCGTCATTAGTATGAGATAGAGTGAAAGCTAAAATACGCTCAGCTTGACGAATCATTTTATCACGTTGCATATCGGCACGATTGGCTTCTAGCCAAGTACGCCAAAACCTAGTCATTTGATCGCTGAGATGGCTGGCTTCTAAATGCTCATGATCGCTCAACATTAAGTACGCTTTTAGCGCGTTATAAGCATCTTCTACGTCGGTTGGGTCTGACTGCACGTAGGTATCTATAGCGTCTTTATCATCCTCACTTGTCTGTTTGGCCTTAAGTTTTGACGCATTGGCATTCACCTGTGTCAAAAACGCTTCAATATTTTGTTTGGTCGGCGATAGTACAATAATATTAATACCGTGAAAGTACTCTGCTAGCAGCTTACGTTTGAGAGTATCGCCTTGATATAGCCCAAAACCTAACGATAATGGTCGATCTTTTTCATAAGCCTCTAGTTGTTCAATGCGGCTTTGCAAAATAGCCAATGACTCAAGTTGTGTTTGCAAATCACCATTCGTGTTGTTTTGCATATGAGCCACTTGTTGTAAATCAGCGATAACACGCTCAGTTAATTGTTTGTTATTAGCATATGACCAAGTCCATAAGCCGGAGGCTGTACACAACAGAACGACGGCAGCAAGCGTAATGACAGCTCTATAACTGCGTTTTGTGCGATTTTTGTACTGCTTGACTAAGTGCTTATCCTTTAAAACCACCTTTGAAAACAAGTCATGTAAAAAGTAAGCGGTGTTGTCGTTTTTATGGTGGTTTTTATCATTAAGAGACGATGTGGTGCTTGGCTGTAAATGATAGTTTTCCACCATTTGCAGCGTCATCTGACTATTGACCTGACCTTCTTGTAAGGCGCTGGTAAAATAAAACCCGCGCAATATGGGCTTGAACTGAAATGGGTTGTCTTCAAACAAAGCATGCATGAGTGTTCGTATCATAGGGCGTAACGACTGAAACTCCATAGGAAATGTCATTAAGCTTGGCGATACGGTACGCTGATGACGTAATGAAAGCTTGGTTGTGCTCAGATCTTTTAAACCATTAACCAAAATATTAAAGTGTTCTTCAAAGACATCGGTGATATTAATATTGTCGGGATCGTCTGGGTAAGGGATGGTCGCGCCCCATACTTGGTCACGCTCTGCTTGCTCATAGTCCTGAAAAAAATCACGAAAACCTGATACCAAATCCATTTTGGTAAAGACCACATAAACAGGTGCGTACACTTCTAGCTGTTCTGTTAGGTCTTGAACGCGGCTGCGCAGATTTTTTGCCAGATCCAGTGCATAATTGGGGTCGTTTTTAGTCAGCTCGGCGATACTGACCGCGATGATAATGCCATTGATGGGTGCCTTGGGTCGGTTTTTTTTGAGTAAATTTAAGAACGATAGCCACTCTGAACGATCTTCTTCGTAAGCTGAATAACGCCCAGCCGTATCCAACAAAATGCCTTCGGTTGAAAAAAACCAATCACAGTTTCGCGTGCCGCCGACCCCTTTTACTGATAACTGGTTGGTCTTTTCCATAAATGGAAAGTTAAGTCCGGAGTGAAGTACAGCTGAGCTTTTCCCTGCGGCAGGATTACCAATGACCATATACCAAGGTAATTCATACAAAGCCGCTTTGCCAGTTTGATCCCCCAGTTTTGATTGACGGATGGTTTTGATTGCCTCTTGTATTTGCCCGCGAAGTGCTTGTACTTCTTGAGCGTCTTCAGTCTTCGTCACAGGATGCGTGGCTGTGTCATTATCTTCAACCAAGTTTGCCAGATCGTCAGATGCCTTTTTGCGTTTTTTATACCAATAATAAAGGCCTGCTCCTAATAGTGTACTAATGAGCAAAAGCGCCACAGTGATCAAAAAAGCCTGAAAGGGCAGATAATCGTACAACAATATAAGGGCAACAATGGCGCCTAAAAAGAGTAACACTCGAGGATCATAGATGAGGTGATAGAACCTTGAAAACATACTTGCTACCTAGTGCGTTTATGATGCTATAAACAGAAGACTGAAATAATGTAATGATTATGAGGGTGAGTTACGGCGAAATAGGATGCCATAGCACACAATACGGCTTATGTTTGGTCACTAAAAATAAGAAATCTGATGCGGTGTGATCAGATTGTGTGTGATTAATAAACAAAGATATTGCGATAAACGGTTTTAACCAAGGGTTAAGTGGCATATAATGCCCTAAATGATGTTCATTTACTAGCGCTTGTTGTGCTAAAAGCGCATCTGCTAACGCCATAAAGGTGCTGGTATCATAAGCTTGTGATACTGGATTTATGTCAGACATTAAAATGATATCCATATCAGTCATCACGTTCTTATCGTAATTATTTACTTCGTTGGTTGTGTTGTTTTGATTGTACTCGTCCGCTGACAACCGATGGTGTAAGAGATACTCTCTGATGGTCGCAAGGTCGTGAGCATATTTCCAAGTCTCGTTGTGGGACGGCTTTTGGACTACTGACTCGTTGTTTGCAGGAGTCATGGCACAATAAACAGCGTCATCGATGAGAAGCGTTTTTTGGGCGGCATTATTATAAAACATAAGTAACACACCAGCTTCTGTAGGAATGCTTGATGCATTGACTGTATTTAGCGCTATCCAGTCCTCACTGATCTGTGAGTCTGCGATGAGCAGCATGCAGACCTTGGGAGTGTCAGACATGGATAAGGCTGCAAGATAACTGTTGATGAAGTGATCAGGACTGCCACTACTATCGGTCAAACTGCCATCTGATTCGTGATCAGGAGTGTTGTCTTCTATGATTATGCTATCGATAGTAAAAGCTTCTGTAGGCAAGGTGAACTCGTAAAGCTGCTCGCTCAAAACGCTTTTGAGTATTGACGCATCTGCCTCTTTAGGGAGACATAAAAATACCGATAGATCGATA
>NZ_JBQSXN010000070.1:0-15983 GCF_052378235.1 Psychrobacter sp. AOP3-A1-26 | reverse complement strand
TTTATAACCACATACCGCCACATAATCGCCGCGATCGTAGCCTTCGATGACCTCTTGTACCTTGTCATTGGCATACATAGGATGGGTCAATAAAGTCTGCGCATATTCGAAATCGACAAAACCATTGGCTTGCATTAATTCGATTTTCTCATCAGAGGTACGCCAGTTTGCTGACTTCACCAGCTCAATAGGATAAGGGTCAGCAGGGGAGATGTGTTCGAGTAATGGATGTTCCCACGTATCTACCGCGCTCGCTAAATTGTATAAGCTGGCAAAGCCGCTTTCTTTTGGCACATCAATCAGGATAAGTTTGCCGCCAGTCTTTAGAGCATCAAAGGCCTTTTTGATACAGACATCCAAATCCCTGATATAGCTGACGCTGCCATTAAACATAATAATATCAAATTTATTAGGCGCAATCTCGCAGGTTTCGGCAGAGCTGATATCTACTTGCAAGCCGCGTTTCTCAGCGACTTCAGCCATGTCTTTCGATGGCTCGATACCATGCGTGATATGAATGCCGTAATCTTTGGCTAACAGGGATTCGAAAAGACCACTACCACAGCCGATAGACAATATTTCGCTATCTTTATCTAAGAAGTGAGCGACCAGTTTGAGCTCACTGGTCAGTAAGTTTTGGTTGTCAAAAAACCAGCTGTCGTACGCGCTTGCGTGTTCATCGAATGCTGCCATGATGTTTCTCCTTGTTGATCATTATTATTGGTCATTGTTTTTGATTTTAGAGGGCTTTTTTAGAATCAAGCTAGATTGAGTATAAGTTAAGACAAATCTAACGCCTGCTGCCAAAAATTAACTTCCATACGTGCGGCGGTGTTAAATAACCGTTGGAACTTGTCTGCTTGAGCAGGGC
This sequence comes from Psychrobacter sp. AOP3-A1-26, assembly GCF_052378235.1. Lineage (NCBI taxonomy): Bacteria > Pseudomonadati > Pseudomonadota > Gammaproteobacteria > Moraxellales > Moraxellaceae > Psychrobacter > Psychrobacter sp. AOP3-A1-26. The sequence continues at coordinate 15,112 of NZ_JBQSXN010000070.1, read as the reverse complement.
TGGCATCGGCTAATAGCGTATTAATCTGTGCTTCGTTCTGCGCGGTAATTACTTGGAACTCATCGCTAGAAAACACGTCAATCCATGGTTGATAAGGGTTGTTATCGATAAAACCCTCATCTTTGATACATCTGCCAATTTCTCCATAGCCCATTAAGCAAGGCGCAATAGCGGCATACAGTTCGGCCAGCGAGCCTGACATAGCCGCGTCTAATATATAGCGACTATAGGCGATGGTGACGGCAGATTCAGGGGCGTTTTCTACTTGTTCAAGTGGTATATTCCACTGACGACAGAAGTCCAAGTACATGGCGATTTCCATATCGAGCATGGCATTGATACCTGCTTGACCGACGCGCATTTGTGCCAGTGTGTCACTCTTATACACGCTCAGCGCCATCACGCGGGTATAGTGAATTAAGTATAAATAGTCTTGCACAAGGTAGTGGCGAAAGCTGTCAGGGGCGAGTGTGCCAGCGGTCAGCTGTTTGACAAAGTCGTGCTGAATGTAATCATCCCATGTGGGGCAATTGTGACGTAGCGTTTGGTAATCCATAGTTTTCACTTACTGTTATAAAATGCAAGCAAGCAAATGGCAGGAAACGAGAATTGATAAGGCACAAAAAATTTGCCCGTCTAGGTTTAATAGATTGGCAAAATATGAAGTAAATGTGACTTATATATCGACACGCTTGTTTCCTACGTCAGTGCTAACTGCATCAGGTTCGCGGGTAACTCTCAGCCATGATTTTGATTGTAGTTAAAGCGTCAAAATCAAAGCACCCCGACAAGGTTTGTTTTTTAATAATAAATATAAAATTTAAATATAGTCAGTTCAAAATAAAAGCGATACGTTATAGCTATGTGCGACTGGTATAAATTTTCCTTGCTTGCTGTTATCACAGAGGCTACGAAAAATTCATCCCAGTCGCATGGTATCGATTTTAAAATTGTATCGACTTTAAAGTAATTCTAATAGAGCTTTGAGCTGCTGTTTAAGTGGTTCGTGTTTAAGCAGATCAGCCCTATGATAGGTGAACTCAGCCATCATTAGCAAGTGATGTCCAAATAACGATAAAAAAAGCAGCTTAGATTTAAAAATCTATTTTTTATCGAGCTGTTCAATAGCAGTGTGATAAAGCATCAGCATGGCTTTAAAACGGCGCTCATATAAGCCTTCCGCATATAGCAGCTCTACACTTAAGCTATCGATTACGCCTAGATAGGCATCGGTATACAGCTCTAGCTGCTCAGAGTCGAGCTGATAAGGCTGTAGAGCCAGCTGTATTTGCTCAGTCAACACCTTTATATAGACATTAAAAGTCGCCGCGCTGGTATCGGTCAAATGCACAGGTGCGGCATAGGCCATGCGAATTAAAAACCGTAAGGTAATCGCGCTTTCATAACGCGCTTCAAAAGCATGGCAATACGCTTCACCGGGAGTAGAAAATTCACTAGTCGTCGCAAAGCATGACTTAATAAACGCACATTCCGACTCGAGCGCATCTTGCAGTAATTCTAAAAATATCGCTTCTTTACTGGCAAAGTGCGTATAGAGAGAGGCTTTGCGGATGCCCACAGCCTTAGCAATATCACTGAGTGATGCGCCCTCATAGCCGTGCATAAAGAAAGGCTCAAACGCAGCATCAATAATACGTTGCTTAGCGCTTGAGCGTGGTTTATGACTTTGCATAGGCCTCCTCTAATGATGGTGTGGAGAGAGTGTTATAAGGTTTTAAACTTCTAGAACCGAGATAGACCAGTATCAAAATAATTGGTCCCATCGCACCTAGCAAGATTAACCAATATAAGGTGTTCATTTCGACCAATTGTCCTGCGATGGGTGTGGCAGTGGATGAGAGTAACATAGGAATGGCGCCCAATAAAGCTGCGCTTGAACCCAAAGCGCTGCGCTGCGAGTCCATTGCAATCGCCATCAACGTCGCTTCTAATACACCAAGACCAAATAATCCCAAGGCAATGCCAGTGACAATACCGACCAAACCCATCGATAGCAGATAAGCGATGATGCAAACGGCACTACCCAGCATCATGACACCGGCACCGATTAAGGCCAAATGTGACGCCGATATTTTTTTGACCAAATAAGCGGTGGAAGATGCACCTAAAATTAGACTGATACTGGTCAAGCCAAAGACAAAACCAAATTGCTCTAGGCTAAGACCATAGTCTGTTTGATAGACATAAGCAGAACCACCGATGTAGGCAAACAAAAAGAAATACACCGCAGATAGCGCAAATAGATTAAAGACAAAGGTTTTGTTCTTTAATATGCCGACATAAATGCCTGTAATATTTTTTATATTTAATTGAATGCGCTTGTCTTTTGGCAAGGTTTCTTTGATATTCAACAGCGTATTAATCAGCACGATGATACCTAACGCCGCCAAAATAAACATGACGCCGCGCCAACCATAATGCGCACCGACGATACCGCCGATTGCTGGCGCGACGATTGGACCTAATGCCACAATGGTATTTAATAAAGCATAAATTTGTGCCGCTTTTGGTCCATCGACTAAGTCGCGTACCATGCTCATCACCACCACGATAGCCATAGAGGCGCCAAGACCTTGCAAGATACGAGCAAAGATTAGGCTTTCAATACTTTGTGACCACATCGCCCACACGGAAGCGCCAATATATGCCAGTAAGCCTGCAAATAATGGTGCTATTCGTCCTATGGCGTCAGATACGGGACCAAATACCAGCTGTCCTAAACCCATAAAGATAAGAAAGACGGTCAACGTGATTTGCGTGGTGGCGTAGGAGGTATTGAGGTCTGTTGCCATATTCGGCATTGAGGCCAAATACATATCAATCGCTGCAGGGCCAAGCGCCACAATGATGGCAAGAGAGATGACGGTTTTGATACTGATGTGTTTTACATGGGTTTGTTTATTCATAAGAGTGCACTATTAACTATTTATCTATTTAATTTTTTAACTACCGAACGGTAGGTAGTTATACTCGATATTTTAAATAAAGGCAATATTTTTATGAATTAATTGCTTATCTCATGCTATAGCGGCTCTATATTTAATAGGTAAAAGCTAATAGCCATTAAATAACAACCATCAAATAGCAGCCATTAAATAGCAGCCATTAAATAACAGGCACAAAAAAGCTGAGATATACTCAGCTTTTTTGGTTTGCCACTAGGCGTAATAAGATGTGCTTAGCACATACTATTTAAATTAGTCATTTTCAAGGAATGAGCGTAAATGCTCAGAACGTGAAGGATGACGCAATTTACGTAATGCTTTTGCCTCAATCTGACGAATACGTTCACGGGTCACGTCGAACTGCTTGCCGACTTCTTCTAACGTATGATCGGTTGGCATATCGATACCAAAGCGCATTTTTAGCACCCGTGCTTCACGCTCAGTTAGGTTGCCTAATACATCGCGAGTGGCTTCGCGTAGACCCGCTGACGTCGCATCATCAACAGGACTTGAGATAGTACCATCTTCGATAAAGTCGCCTAAGTGAGAGTCTTCATCATCACCGATAGGAGTTTCCATCGAGATAGGCTCTTTGGCAATTTTTAATACCTTACGGACTTTAACTTCGTCCATCTCTAAGCGTTCGCCTAATTCCTCAGGGGTTGGTTCGCGGCCCATTTCTTGTAGCAACTGACGTGAGACACGGTTTATCTTGTTGATGGTCTCAATCATGTGAACAGGAATACGGATAGTGCGCGCTTGGTCAGCGATCGAGCGGGTGATTGCCTGACGAATCCACCATGTGGCATAGGTCGAGAACTTATAACCACGGCGGTATTCAAACTTATCGACCGCTTTCATCAAGCCAATATTACCTTCTTGGATAAGATCCAAGAACTGCAAACCACGGTTAGTATACTTTTTGGCGATAGATATAACCAAACGTAAGTTGGCTTCGACCATTTCCTTTTTAGCACGGCGAGCTTTTGCTTCACCGACCGCCATACGGCGCGCTACGTCTTTCATATCGTGGATTTTCATATCGAGCTGTTGTTCATAATCACGAATCTTACGCTGCAATAAAATGACGTCGTCGGTGACTTTTTCTAACGTAGCAGAAAACGCAGGCTTACCTTTAATACGCTCGATTAACCAATCAACGTTAGTTTCATTACTCGGGAAAGTTTTACGGAACTCTTCACGCGGCATACGTCCACGGCGAATCACCAAACGCATGATTTGACGCTCTTGCTTACGCACGTCATCGTAGACGTCATGCATAATCGCCATGACTTGGTCTGACAAGCGGTTGTTTAGCTTTAGCATCATAAAGCGTTCGGCGAGTAGCGCATAAGCGACATCTGCTTGCGCGCTACCACGGCCATAATCAAGTAGCGCTTGCTTGGCTTTGATAAATAGGTTTTCAATTTCTTCTAAACGCAGGCGTACTTCTTCTGGATCGAGGCCGCTGGTTTCTTCTTCAGCTTCTTCCTCTACTTCTTCTTCGTCCTCATCATCGTCACCTAGCGCCTTTTTGGCTTTTTCTTTGATAACAGGAGGATTTTCTTTTTCTTCTTTGATGCGCTCTCTTTCTTCTTTCGCCGCCTCTTTTGCTTCTTGAGCGGCGATTTTGTCTGCTTCGGTTTCAGGGTCTAGAAAACCAGTGATGACATCAGAAAGTTTTTTCTCGCCGTCCTGTACTTTTTGATACTCATCTAGGACGAATTGTACCGTACCCGGCCAATAAGACATCGCATGCTGCACGTCACGAATACCTTCTTCGATACGCTTGGCAATAGCAATCTCACCTTCACGAGTCAGTAGGTCAACGGTACCCATTTCACGCATATACATACGTACAGGATCGGTGGTGCGACCAGGCTCTGTCTCAACAGAGGCTAATACCGCCGCTGCTTCATCTGCTGCCATGTCATCATCGCTTGAATCGTCGTTCATCAAGATGTCATCGGCGTCAGGGGCAGATTCAAAGATTTTGATACCAACGTCGGTCAGCATTTGCACAATATCTTCGATCTGATCGCTTTCGGTAATAGAGTCGGGCAGTTGGTCATTCACCTCAGCATAGGTAAGATACCCTTGCTCTTTACCCATTTGGATTAAGGTGGCCAGTTGAGATGTGGACTTAGAAACTGACTTATCGTTCATAAATACTCGCTTACTTGCATCGGACATTTTTATATTGTGACGCGCTATCGCTGGCTGGGTGCGTTGATCTTATCAATCGATTGATCAAAAGGTGGCGTAGAGGTTGTCAATAATATCAAAAATGAGTGGATATGAATAAAGGCTCAAAACACTACAATAACAGTGCCAAAAAATGGCTAAAAATCAATAAAGATAAAAGTCTGCAAAATAAGATCACCTAAAAAATAATGCTACCTAAAAGATAGTGTTGCCTAAAAAAGATGATACTCAAAAACAATCTCTAAAAAATATATATTTAAAATTGTGCTCAACGATGCGGTCTTGTCGCCATCTATTGAGCAGTGCTGTAAATATACAGCGACACAGTTTAACACAGACCATAGTAATCAAGCACGAGCTAGTGATGCTCGCCTGTGTTTATTACAGATATTGCCAATTATTTTTAATCAATTGCTTTACCAATTACCTAATTTAGGGCTGCATGTATTACTGGGCATAATCATTATTAGTGGGGACAACCGCTATACTTTTAAAGGGTTACGGTTTTATTAATAAAAAATAAGCACAGAAATTAAGATTTAACCGTGGTCATTTGTGCTGATTGTTCGGCTTGCTGAGCGCGCAACCAATCATTTAACAATTGTGATTGCTTACGGACAATCGCCAGCTTGATGTGATCAGGGTTTTTAATCAGCTCCTGCATCTTTTTTTGCAAATGCAATTTGAGCAGCTGCATTACTAAGTTTTCAATCAGCTCATCGAGGCTTAAGATGCTTCTTGCGGTCAAGGTTTTATAAAACCCGCCCCAGCTACGGCTCAGTGTTTCTTGGGTGGCAGGCGTTAGGTTAGATAAGATAAAGTGCGCCGCTGCATTGGCATCTTTTGGTAAATAATCAAGGCAGCGTTTGATGGTACTGACGATATCGAGCAATCCATCGTCTTGTAGGTCTTCCCACGCTAGTGGACGCAATATATCGGCAGAGGCTTTTTGCTTTATATGAGCAGGTAACTGCAGCTGGTTAATACCTGCCTGTTGCCAAATCGACTCGATAGGGTCATCAATCAAGGCGCGCGGTTGGAATAAAAAACAAAGCTGCAACTGCTGACTGATGGTCATTTCACCATCAAAATCTAGTAGGGCGTCTCTTGCTTCTTTATTTTGACTGCGTTTACCACCCAGTTTTTGATAAATATCATTATTCAGTAAATAACGAAAGCTACTGCCTTTAGGCAATGCGGTGGTCAAGGCGCGCACTTGTGACATCAGCTTGGCTTTGCCTTCTGCCAAGGTTAAGTCATGGCGCTCACTTAAATAAGCGAAAATATACTGTGACAGCGGCATTGCATTGGTGATTTGCTCACGCATGGCGTCACTGCCCTGACTTTTAATAAAAGTATCAGGATCGTGATTATTAGGTAGGGTTAAAAACCGTAGTTCTTTGTCATCGGCAAGCACAGGCAGGGCAACTTCCAGCGTGCGCCAAGCCGCTTTTTGTCCCGCACTATCGCCATCGAAACTCAATGTTAGGGTAGGATTTAGGGTCAAAAGCCGTGATATTTGACTCTCATTAATCGCCGTACCCATCGAGGCGATGGCACCATAAATACCCGCTTGATAAAGGGCTATCACATCCATGTAGCCTTCGACCACCAGCCAGCTATCTGCACGCTGCTGGCGAGATTCATAATAGCCATATAGTACGTGCTGCTTATGGAACACAGGCGAGTCGGACGAGTTGATATATTTGGGCTTCACTTCGTCATCGAGCGCGCGACCACCAAAACCAATGGTCCGTCCTTGGTTGTCGCGGATCGGGAAAATAACCCGATCACGGAGTAAGTCATAATCGCGTCCAGATTCTGACTGGCGCACTAAGCCAAGCGCTTTTAGACCTTCGATATCTTGGGGAAATTGGTGCTCGAGGTGCTGCCAACCAAATGGCGCATAGCCCAAGCCAAAGGTTTCAAAGATGTCTTCAGTGATACCACGCGCTAAAAAATAATGCTTAGCATGCGGGTGAATGCTGAGATTATGCTGATAAAATTGCTGAATCTGCTCTAATAGCTCGTACAGATTACCGTCTTTATCAGCGACGCTATTTTCTTCGTGCAGTGCAATAGAGCCATCATCGCTACTTATCAGCCACGCAGGTGGATAGCCGTCATCACCTTGATAGTCTGAAGCATAAGACTCAGCTGGATAAGGTACTGAATCGTAAGCATCTAGCGGTGGATAGTTGTCGTAGCTATCGTAGCTATTGTCGTTATAAGTTGGTTGTTGCGTATAATCAGGCGGTATATTTATTGATGACTGACTATCGGCTATTGGCTGACTAACTGGGGCTTGCGAGTGTGTCGCCGTTTCAGCTGGCAATGCTGGTATTGGTTTTGCAGTGGGTTTTTGTTTGGAACGCTGATAACTGACGTTTTGCTGTTCTTCTTTTGGTACTTCGATGCCAGTTTGCTTGGACAGCTCATTGACCGCTTCGATAAAGGTAAGGTTTTCATAGTCACGCAAAAAGCTAATGGCATTACCGCCGACACTACAGCCAAAACAGTGATAGATATTTTTTTGTGGATTGACATAAAAAGACGGTGATTTTTCACCATGGAAAGGGCAGCAGCCTTTGTACTCACTACCAGCACGTTTAAGCGTGGTATGACGCCCAATAATACTGATTAAGTCAGCTTGGCTATTAAGTTGTTCAAGAATGTGATTTGGTATGCTCATGCAAAAAATAGTTTACCATAGGTGAATTATCTTAGGCATAAACAATATTGAAGGTAAACAATATTGAGCATAGATAATTCAATAAAAATAAAGGTAGAAATAGAAAAAATAAGGCCAACCATATCGTTGACCTTATTTTTTATGATAGACGTTTGTATACTTAAAAGACGCTAGCGTCTCTAACCCAGATACACTGTCCTAGGTTTTAAACCGTTATTTATCATTGATATCTGCACTATCGGCAGGTGTATCCGATGGCGTTACGGCAATTCCTTGGTTGGGCAGTGTCGTACGGCGTGTTGGGTTAATATTCTGCGGTTCTACTTCAGCTTCTCTAGCAGTAGAGCCTGTGCTTGATTGACTGGTCACTCGCTCAGTTGACGCTTCAGGTAAGCCCAAACCGACATTGACACCATTAGGATTAGTACGTTTTGGTGAAGTACCTTGTGGAGCAGTGGTCGGCGCATTGTCACTAGGCAGTCTTAATTGACTGGCCTTACGAATAATTTGGGTCTTAGTTGCCCCATCATAATTACCGGTAGAAACAGAGCTGTCCGTGACCCCAGAACGACCAAGTTTACCAAACGTTACTTTATTGAGCCATGTGCTTTCACGTTTGGTATTTAGCTTGACGCGGCCATCGTTGGTTAGCCAGTTTGGATAATTAATCTGCAATAGCGTCTTATACTCTTTTGCCAAGTCATTTAGACCCAGTTTTTCATGGCTATAAGCAAGTACAGCAATGGCTTCAGGCACTGACTCACTGAGTGGATAGTACTGAAACACCCATTTGGCACGGTTAACAGCGGCAACATACGCTTCACGTTCGATATACCAATTGGCAGCGCTCATCTCACTTTCAGCAAACTGGTTATAAATAAAAGTCATGCGCTGAGCGGCATCTGGTGCATATGGGCTATTTGGATATTTATTGATAAGCTCTTGGAAGTTGGCAAAAGCAATACGCAGATACGCGGTATCGCGTTCGGCTTGGTTCATCTTAAACAGTTTCAGTCCTTCAGATGAGCCCTGCATGTTGGCCACACCACGCACGTAATAGGCATAGCTGGCTTGTGGATTAGAGGGGTATAAACGAATAAACTGCTCAGCACTGGCGGCTGCCATCTCATATTTACCGCTTTCATATTGGGCATACATCATATCGAGCAATGCTTGCTCAGCATATTGCCCTGTAGGGTAGAATGTACGGAGATTGGTTAGATCTTCAATACCTTGGGCGTAGCGACCTTTTTCGATCTGAGCCAGGGCATCGTTATAATAACTTTGCTCTGACTTTTCTGCCGTTTCTACTGCATCGACATCTTTCCCACCAGTCAGGTTTTTAAAAGTCTGACAACCCACTAGGTTTACGCTTAGCGCAAGTAGCGTTATTGAGGACAGCTTGATAAACGTATTGCCAACAGCTTGCATACTTCTTCTCCGACACAAGACGCATAATAGCAGCAGCGCCATTATGCTATATAAAAGGTGAATAATAAAAATAGTTGTTTTAAAATACAGTGCCATAGCATACAGCAAAATATGGCTATACTTTATAGAATAACCTTTGCTGCGTCTATTTTTTCGCCATCTATATTGTACTTGATTTAATCATACTGCATAAAACTGCTGGCAGCACGTCACATAATAGTTGGGTATTTTAACATGAGCTGCTAGCACGAGCGATATCCAATGTCACTGGTACCGATAAATATACAGTAAATTACAGCAATGTCATATTTTAGAGAGTTAATGGCTAGGGCGTATTGATCGTTCACAGGTAGTCGCTGTGAATGCCATGGTCGAATATTTAGCACAGCATAACGCTCAACATGCCAAGTGATAATCAAAAAGTGACAGATAACGCATCGCTTCTATAGGGCTTAAACGCTCAATATGCTACACTATGACGATATTACTGCCGTTTTTTTGACGACGATTGCTTATACAGCCCCTAAGTGTTTTACTTAATTTTTATTCGATTTTAAAAAGTCACCTTGCAAAACCATGTCAGAGACTTTGCCACTTATATATCTGCTATGAATAATAATGCTATGACTACCCATTTACCACCGAATCAATTGCTAAATACTGATTCATCAGCACAAGAGTCACCGATGCCAAATGACGTTTTAAATAATAGTGAGTTACCTGATGATAATCAGACAGCGCTTGATGAGCAAGTGTATGACAATAGCTTGTCCGATCATGAAGAATTGGGTGACGATATTCACGACGAGTTAGATGACTACAGTGGCGATGACGAAGAACACCAGGGTGATGAAGCATCAGCTGCTGGGCAATCGGTGCCTGTCATCATTGATGTTACCCATACCGCCACAGAAGATGAAGCTGGTTTGCGAATTGATAAATTGGCATCAAAAGCATTTACTGATTTTTCGCGTGTACAGTTGCAAGGCTGGATTAATGACGGCAGCTTGCTGTATAACGGCAGTGTGCAAAAACCAAAAGTCCGGGTCAAAGCAGGTGATGTCTTGCATTTATCAACGACATTAGAGCAGCATAGCGAAGACCAGCCAGAAGATATCGCGATCGAAGTGGTCTATGAAGATGACGATGTATTGGTCATCAATAAACCCGTCGGTATGGTAGTGCATCCTGGCGCGGGCAATCAAACAGGCACTTTGGTCAATGCACTACTGTATCATTATCCTCAACAGCACCATTTACCGCGTGCAGGGTTGGTACACCGAATTGACAAAGACACCTCGGGGCTATTGCTGATTGGTAAAACCAAACCTGCACAAATGGCACTGATGGAGCAGTTAAAAGACAAGTCCGTTTATCGTCATTATCAATGTGTAGTGGCAGGGGATGCGGCTAGCTTATTACGCCATCGCCGTATCGATGCACCGATTGGACGTCATCGCAATCAGCGTACCAAAATGACGGTGATGACGGCAGGACGCGAAGCAGTCACACATTTATTAAATGTAACCCCTCTCAATGATAATTATTGCTTATTGGATGTTGGCTTGGAAACGGGTCGTACGCACCAGATTCGAGTACATCTGAGCCATGTTACCTATCCGATAGTCGGTGACCGGGTCTATGGCGGCCGCCGTCAACTGCGAGCAGGACTTACAGAAGCGCAGCGCCAAGCAATCAATAACTTTCCACGTCAAGCTCTGCATGCTTATACGCTCGGTTTCGTGCATCCCACGACAGGTGAGGATATTGAAGTAACGACCCCACTGCCTGAAGATATGCAGCAGTTAATGGCGGTGTTAAGCGAAGGTTATGATGATGAGCAAACTTCGCCTAAAAGTCGCTGAGAATCAGCCATGAACGATAAGCTTCCTATGACCTTAATTGCGCAAATTGATGATGTCGCTGTTTTTCAAACGGCGGCTTTTTTTGCTGACGATATAGTGGCTACTGATGCCAATCTAAATGTTATTCCCTCAGCAAATCAGCCCAGTTATGGTGAGCTAAATTTAGGGCTGCATGTCAATGATAATGCAGCAGTAGTACTGGGCAACCGGATGCGGCTGTTGGCTGCTATTAATGAGCAAGTAGTAAACGTATCACCGGATAATAAGCAATGCTCAGGTATCAAACATTTACACTGGGTCAATCAAATCCATGGCAAACAAATTCATGATATCGATGCGACCGCGCTGAGTATGCAACCACTGGCCGCCGATGCCATGGTTAGTCAGCAAGACGATGTAGGTCTGGCGATAATGACCGCCGATTGTGTGCCTATCGTGCTATATCAGCCCGCAACGGGGAAAATAGCTGCTATTCATGCTGGCTGGCAAGGTCTGGCTTGTGGCGTCATCCAAGCGACCGCTGAACGCTTTGGTAGCGGCGGAAAAGTTATGGCTTGGATAGGCGTTTGTATCAGTCAGAATAACTATGAAGTTGGTTGTGACGTGAGAGATAAGTTGCGAAAAGGGTGCTTAGAAAACCAATTATTGACCACAGCAGATATGGCTAAATTCAATCAGCGATATGTCATAAACTCTGCTGATGATATAAATATCAATAGCAACGCTCGGTATTTACATAAGACAGTTGCTAAGCCATCAAACTGTGCCACAGTCGGCGCGGATAAGGTTAAGATAGATTTATCGAGACTCGCGGCCGACCAATTAGTATCAGCAGGTATCCTCGTAGAGAGTCAGCCCTCTAACGCTTGTAGTTATTCTGATAGCCGTTATTACTCTTATCGACGGCAGACACATTTACAGCAGCCTGCTACTGGGCGGATGGCGCTAGTAATTGTACGCAGTATAGCTAGCCCTAAATAAAAGAAATACAAGTATTATAACGCGTTACTGGGACGAATTCTTCTTGCTTGCTAAAGAAAGCTATTCATTAATCATTCGTTCGTTTTTTAGCATACTGAATCATTAGATTTCGGTACCGATAACCCAAATAAGGGACGTAGATACAGGGCTAAGAAAGTCCCTGCCATAGCCATGATGCCCCAGATATAACCATGAGCACTGAAGGATGCAATACCGCCAAAATAAGCGCCAATATTACAACCAAAAGCCAGACGTGCGCCATAACCCATCATTAACCCACCAATCACGGAAGCTGCAAAATTGCCCAAAGTAATCTGGGTAAACTTGAATAAACCACCTGCTGCCGAAGCAATAAAAGCGCCAATGATGATACCGATATTCATAACCGTGGTCGAATCAGCAAAGATTGAAGCGTTTAACGCGGCTGCATTAGCCCCCTGCCAATAGCCCCAGCTAGCAACATCAACGCCAAAGTTGCTCGCAATTTTTGAGCCCCATAACGAAAATGCAGAGGTAATACCCCAGGGTTGCCCGCGTGTCATTAATGTCAAAGCATTAAGTAAACCCAAGACAATCGCGGCGGCAAATAATGGCCAAGAGCCACGGAAGATGCGTTTCCAACCTTTTTCAGTCGGTACAGGTGCCATTTTAGGTGCGTTGGTTTTTTTCTCAACAACGAGCGTGACCCACGCAATCAAAGCAAACAGTGCCAAAGACACTATCCAAGCGCCACTGTAACCAAGGCCAGTAGACGTCGCTAGAGAAAAAGGGGCAAAGGAGGGCATCTCTTCTGTCCAAAACGGCAAATGATAAGCACCAACAGTCGCGCCAATGATAAAGAAGATAAAGGTAATGAACATCACTGAGCGTCCACCACCTACTGCGTAGAGCGTGCCAGAAGCACAACCACCACCAAGCTGCATGCCAATACCGAATACAAAAGATCCTACGAGCAAACTAACACCGATTGGCGACACATAACCTGCGACCGATCCACCAAAAATCGTCGTACCATATGCAAGAATAGGTGCGAATAAAGTAACAGCAACCGCTAACATCAACATATGAGATCGCATTGCTTGTCCATTCCCTACCGACATCAGACGTCTAAATGCTGAAGTAAAACCAAAGCGGGCATGAAACAAGGTATAGCCAAGCAACAAGCCAATAATAAAAAGTAAGGGCTGGGCAATAGGCTGGGTGCCAAACAGATAGACCAGCATAATAAAACCCGCAATCGCGCCGCCTGCTATCAGTCGTTTTTGTGGGTCATTTAAAGCCAAAGACTCTCTAGCAATAGGATCTCGTGTATCGTTCACAGGTTGAACTCTAGTCGTTGTAGTCGTCAAGGGGATAACTTCCTTCTCTGATATATAGTTTCAGAGTTAATTATTTATAATATTGTTTTGGAATATTTAAGTGGTTTATTCGAGGATATTTGAATAAGCGCACTATGATAAACCCGTTTTTAATAATGGCTATAAGAAGAGAGGGAATTAGTATATTCAAATATGGAATAACTTAGGCAGGTTTGATTAGGTGCTGAGGTTTAGAGGTATGAGATTGATTGTCTTCTTTTCCTGTGTATTATCAATGTGGTTTCACATTGAGTTTAATCGCTACATTTTTAGCGCATTAATTAAGCCTTTGTTAATACAGTGGCAACAATAAGGTTGAATTTATAAAAGCTTGCCTCATATCAATTAACTATTGCGCCCGCTGTCTTATATAGTAGTTAGTATTTAATGACAGACTATATTCAACCAAACAATTATTAGAGTTTGTATGACTACACCTATAAAGCCTTCATCAGCTTGCATTGATAACCTTCCTAGCGTATCCATTGCTGTTATTTACCATAGTAATTATGGTCATACCAAGCGCGTCGCAGAAGCGATAGTGACTGGTGCGCGTCAGCAATTACCAGAAGCGCAAGCCAAAGCCGTCGATGTCCATGATGTTGATTGGGATTTTTTGGATCAGGCAGATTTATTGGTTTTTGGTAGTGCGGTGTATATGGGTAGCGTGACGGCAGGATTTAAGACCTTTATGGATGAGACATCAAAGCGTTGGTATCATCGTAAATGGGAAGGTAAGTGGGCAGCAGGCTTCGCCAATTCAGGCGGACTTAGCGGTGATAAATTGGCTGTGTTACAGCAGATTTGCTTATATACCATGCAGCATGGGATGAACTGGATAGGGTTGCCGCTGATGCCAACCGGTCATGAAGCTCATGATTTAAATCGTTTATCGAGCTTTTTGGGCTTGATGACTCAGTCGCTAGATGGCCCACCTGAAGAAACGCCAGGCGCAGGGGATATCGATACGGCAATTTGGTTTGGAGATCACCTAGCCAAGACTATTATTAAACATCAGCCTAGGTCCTAGTTCTATAATCAATTAGAAATAAAAGCGATACGATTGTTGCTATTAACCGTTCTAATATTTAAAATGTTTAACAAATCCTATTATGTAAACATCAAAAAGCAGATATCACTTTGATATCTGCTTTTTTTAATTTTTCTTTTGGTACATCGGTTTTTATTTTTTATCGTTCGTAGTCGTGATTGGCGCAGTTTTAACCAGTATGTTTTTAGCGGGCACATTTTTAATAGCGTTGTTTTTGACAGGAATAGGACTATCGACAAATTGGATTGACTGGCAACCTGTCATAAGTAACGTGGCGGTGAATAAGTAGGTCAGGGTTAACGACTTCATAGAATTATCTCAAAAGGGAAGAGGTGGTGTTAAAAAGCGTTCACCATAAATAAAACATAGTGCTATGCAATCGCTTATTTTATAGCAACTGATGACGTTTAAAAAATAAACTGATCGTGCCTGTAAGGCTAGTTATAGAAGGCGTTTCAATTGAGGTCTATGTATCTATTATGTACAGCAATGATGATTAATAATAGAGGATATACTGAATTTTTGACAGCTTAGATTAACACATGAAGTGCAATACCAAATGC
>NZ_JBQSXN010000069.1:0-16359 GCF_052378235.1 Psychrobacter sp. AOP3-A1-26 | reverse complement strand
GATAACCGATAGCAATAAGTACTAATATAAGCACTAGCCACATTTTTTGGCGTGATTTCACAGGTTTATCTGTGGATGATTTGCTTGATAAAGGACGCATTTCTTTCTTATTCATAAGATGGTCGATTTATGTTAAAAATATAAGTAGCCATACTATAGCAAACTCAAAATAAAAAGCCTATCTAATGATAGATAGGCTAGTAGTTATTAAGAGTTGACGTTAGTTATTCGGGACGATATTTAAGGCTTAAACTTCACCGTACCACTGGTGCCAGTCGTCATTGCGTCGCGAGTAAGCTGGTCCTCCAAATGGTTTTTGGCACTGATAGCATCAGGATCAGGGCGATGCTCTGTATGACCGCACTGAGTACATTCGATGTATTCATCAGGTTCGGGCGTGACGATATTGACTTGTACTACCGCATCCATTGCCTGACATTTGGGGCAGCGCACACCCGCCAAAAACCGACGTTTGGGGCTGGAGGATTGATAGCGCATTTAAATCACCTCACCTGTCGTTTGTGTATTTGCCGCCTCAGTCGTCTTGGCATCGCTAAAGCCGCTGTGACGCAATAAAGCATCGATACTGGCACTACGCCCACGGAAATTCTCAAAGTTGGTCTTAGCAGGGAAGCTACCACCCACTGATAAAATCGTCTCACGAAATGCTTTACCAGTGAGGGGATTAAAAATACCATCTTCTTCAAACTTACTAAAAGCATCAGCAGATAATAGCTCGGCCCATTTATAAGAATAATAACCAGCGGCATAACCCCCAGCAAAGATGTGACTGAAACCATTGGCAAAGCGGTTATAGTCAGGTGTCTGCATAACAGCGATATCGTCACGCACGGTATTTAGCGTGACTAAGATACCTTCATAATCAAGCGCTGGTGTATGCGCATGAATCAGTAAATCAAAAAGTGCAAACTCAATTTGACGCAGCGTCTGCATCCCACTTTGGAAGTTTTTTACCGCCAATAATGCATCGAGTTTATCTTTAGGTAGTGGCGCGCCTGTCTCGACATGGCTACTAATGAGCGCGATACCTTCGGCGTCCCATGCCCAATTTTCCATAAACTGACTGGGTAGCTCAACCGCATCCCATTCGACGCCATTAACGCCAGCGACATCACCAATGGTGACTTGGGTCAATAGATGGTGCAAACCATGACCAAACTCATGGAACAAGGTAATCACTTCATCATGGGTCAATAAGCTTGGTTTACCATCAAGGGCAGGGGTAAAGTTACCAACCATAAAGCACACAGGCAGCTGTTGATGGTCCTGCTCGTCATAAGTATAACGCGACTGGAAACCGCTCATCCAAGCACCGCCGCGTTTACCACTACGGGCAAATAAGTCAAAGTAAAAGCCACCGAGCAAGTTATCATTAGCATCGAATAATTGATAAAAACGGACGTCGTCGTGCCAGCGCGATACAGAGGTTTTATCCGTATTATCGTTCGGACTGTCATTGTTTTGTTCTTTTACTTTGATACCGTATAAACGTTCTACAATAGCAAATAAGCCGCTAACCACTTTTGGTAAGGGAAAGTAAGGGCGAATCTCCTCTTGCGATAGGCTAAATTCGCTTTGTTTGACCTTTTCTGCGATATAAGCACTGTCCCATGGCTGCAAGTCATCAATAGCATATTCTTTGGCATATTTTTGCAACTGTGCTAAGTCTTGTTTAGCGGTTGGGGTTGCTTGCGTAGCCAAATCACGTAAGAAGGTCTCCACTTCCGCCACGCTATCTGCCATCTTGGTTGAGAGCGACACTTCTGCATAATTATTAAAGCCCAATAGCTTGGCTTTTTGCTCACGTAATTGCAAAATTTGACTCATGATATCGGCGTTGTTTAGTGACTCGCCTTTAGCATTGCTGTGCTTATCAAACTCAGAAGCACGGGTGACATAGGCGCGATATAGGGTCTCACGTAAATTGCGATCGTCAGCATAAGTCATAACAGCAAGGTAAACGGGGATATTTAAGCTTGCTACGTAATAAGGCGTTGGTAGCGCATCGATATCCGTTTGTGTGAGCGCACCGCTGGCAAGTTCGCGTGCTTTATACTGTTCGCCGGCATCAGCCAGTAGCGCCAGACCGCTTTCAGTCAAGCCAGCTAATTGCTCTTGCTCAAGCGGCAAAGCGTATGCTTGGGTAGCATCTAAGATATGATCTGAGAATGTCGCTGACAACGTTGATAGCTCACTTTGAATAGCAGCAAATTTTTCTTGCTCAGCTTTCGGTAACGCAACACCTGATAACTCAAAGCTGCGTAGGGCAAGCTCAATGGCACGCGCTCGTGCTGGCTCGAGCTCAGCGAAAAATGCTGTGTCATTTACGATGGTTTGATAGCGGTTAAATAGCGGCTGATGCTGACCCACACGCGTGCCATAAGCCGACAGCTTAGGTAGCAGCTCGTGATGCACATGACGAATATCATCATTGCTCATTACACTATTGAGATGTGACAAAATACCCCAGCTGCGGTCCAATGCCACATTGATATGGTCAAAGGTCATCACCTCGGTCAGAGCTTGCTTAGCACTGATATCAGTACCATTCTCGCTATTGGTCGTTGCTGTCAGCTCATCTAAAAAAACATTGGCTGCATCGATAGCGCTAATAACTTGGCTTTGTAAGCTGTCTGGTGTGGCACTGGGAAAATCAACAAGGTGTAAATCTGGAGAAATAGAAGTCATAAAAATATCCGTTATTGATGAATGAGTTATTATTAATAGGTGTGCGGTTATAAAGGGCGTTCATTTGGTAGAAAATATGCAGTCATAAGACATATATTGCAAAAGTTATAGCTAATAGCACTGTCTCGGTTTTAAAGTGAATCCACTATATAATATTTGTACTTATTTTTTTCGGACTGACTATTACTGTCTTATGTATAAGCTAAGCTATATAAAATATGGGTTCATTTGATAGGAATGCAACCTCGTCATTTGTAATGTAGAGAGCTGAGTGGTGTTGCTCTCGATATAAAAATATCCTTAAAACCAAGTATTTCCTGTTTTATAACAATATAGATTACTCTACTTACAAAGCGCTATCATTTGCTTGCAAATTAACCCTATAGCGGTTGAGGTTTGACTGTTAGCATCAAGGTAATGAAGCATAAAAAGCAGGTTTTAAGAAAAACACCTTCATTAAAAAATTACTAATAAAAAAAGTACCAGCTTTAAAAATAAGACAGAAAAAAGCATTGGCCAAAATAACTAATATGAAAATATAAGTGTTATAGCCAGTTCAATATAAACACAACATACAACGGGACTGAAATGCTTTCGCTTAAAATATAAATTTTTCAGCATGGATTTAAGCATAGAAATGGCGTAGGCATAGCAAGCCAGAAATACTACTTATAACGTTAAGAGTAAATGATAATAAAATAAGGAGCATTATATGAAAGCGACTCTCAAAAGTTTACGAGAAACCAAAGCCGACCCTGCGGTTAGTATCTTCGTAAAAACGCATCGCGAGCACCCTGCCAACGATAAAGATCCTATTGCCCTAAAAAACCAATTAAAAGTAGCCGAAGAACGCTTAACTAATGAATACGATAAGCGTACTGCGACCACAATTTTAGATAATATTCATGCTAAAACCAATGAGCTCAATCATAATTATAACCTTGATACTTTAGCGATATTTGCCAGTACTGAGGATGTGAAAATTATTCGCATGCCTATCGACACAACAGAGCGCGTGGTGATTTCGACCAGCTTTGCGACTCGTGATCTAGTCCGTGATATGGCCAGTGCCGTTCATTACTATACGGTGGTATTAACGCGTGATAATGCTCGTTTGATTGAAGCATCCAACGACCGTGTCGTCAGAGAACTTGATAAAGATGACGATGTACAAAACAATATGGAAAACATTCAGTTTCCTATCGAAAACAATGGGTTGTATACAACGGGTGATGGCGGCTCGGATCGTTCCGCGAATAACGAAAGCAGCTCCTTAAAAGAGTTTTTTAACCAAGTAGATAAAAGCGTACAAGAGCTGTGGGGTGAGCACAAGATGCCTCTGGTCATCGTTGGTGATGCAAAAAATATTGGCTACTATAAAGAAGTCTGTGATCGTCCAGATAACATTATTGCTACCGTATCAAATGCCACCAATTTAGAAGATGGTAGTGCCCAGCATATCGTTGATAGCGTACAAGAAGCAGTAGAAGGCTATCGTACATCGCTACATCAAGCGGCTATGGGTGAAATTGATAAAGCGCGCGGTGCAAACATGCTGCAGACGGATTTACAAGAAATTTACCGTAGTGCCTTCCAAGGTGTGGGCGAAACGCTCTATATCCGTCGTGGCTATATGCAATCTGCCAAGATTGATGAAGAGGCGCAAACCTTAAGTCTGGCTGATGATGCTGCAGCAGAAGGTGTGACTGATGATGCGGTTGGCGAAATCATCGAACATGTGATTCATAATGGTGGTGAGGCGGTATTTATGCCACAAGACATTATGGGTGAAGACCAGCCGATTGCTCTAGTCACTCGCTATTAATGGATGGCTTAGATTCAGTAATGAATTAGCCATTGGTCATTGATATCACATAGGTATAACATGGAGCATTGGTTCGATACGAGCCAATGCTTTTTTTATATGTATAGCTATAATAGACAATTATTTTCGATACTTTTGAACTCCTATTGAATGCCTATTATTAAATGGAATTTTCTGAAACCAGATAAGAAGCATGGTCACTTCTAGACTCAATAATTTTGTCCGAGAGCCATCGCTTTTAACGCTTACTACTCTATAGATACTGAGTTTATGACTAATAAAATTATGACTAATACCACCTCTTTTGTTTTAACCAGCTATAACATTCATAGAGGCATGTCGCCGATGAATCGCCAAGTCAAAATACAAGGTATCGCTAAAGCACTCGATATCATTGGCTCAGACATACTGTGTCTACAAGAAGTGCAGGGGCAAAACCTCAAGCGTAACATGCAATACAACGAATACCCTGATCAGTCCCAGCATGAATGGTTTGGTGAATATCTGCAATTAGAAAATAGCTATGGCAAAAATTCAGAATATGACAATGGACATCATGGCAATGCCGTTCTGAGCCGTTTTCCACTTGATCCAAAACACAACGTCAATATCACCGTCAATAAGCTTGAGCAGCGTGGGGTTCTACATTGCGAGGTACAACCGATAGGCTGGGAGATGCCCGTCGTCGTTTTATGCGCTCATTTAAACCTATTTGAACGCGATCGTATCAAGCAGTATGAAGCCATCTCTAACTATGTACGTAATGAGATTAGCCGCGATCAGCCGTTGATTTTGGCAGGTGACTTTAATGACTGGAAAAAAATGTCCTGCGACAAGCTGGCGTCTGACTTGGGTATGACCGAAGCTTTTAAGCATTGTCATGGCAAGCTGTTACCCACGTTTCCAGCTAAGCTTCCTGTGCTGAGCTTAGACCGTATTTACGTACGTAATCTTAGGGTCAAAGATGCTTGGGTGCACACTGGCAAGCCATGGTCAACGCTATCAGACCATCTACCTTTGAGTGCAGAGTTGGCCTTGCCGTAGAATAAAAGACAGGCTTATCGTAACGTGTCACTGCTATATTTTTTTAAATTTGAGGCGATATAAAATAATAAATAAAAGGATAATAACTTATGTCTAATAAACAACTACCAACGACTCAACACGCTGTACTCATACGTGAGTTTGGCGAGCCTGAAGTGATGACGTATCAAGACGAGGTGGCTATTCCTGAAATAAAGGACAATCAAGTATTGGTTAAAGTCGCTTATGCTGGCATCAATCCTGTCGATTACAAAACCCGTCAAGGCAAAGGTTGGGGCGCTGACAGTGTGCAAAAAAATAAGTTTGACCATGACCAGACAGCTATCTTGGGGTTCGATGTAGCAGGCGTTGTGGTCAAAAGTAATAGTGATGAATACGCGGTTGGCGATAATGTCGCTGCGCTTAGTTTCGGCGGCAGTTGCTACGCTGAATATGTCGCAGTCGATGCTAAACTAGCGGCGAAAGTACCTGAGTCTGTCACGCTGGAGCAAGCGGGAGCACTGCCGTGTATCGGGCAAACAGCGCTACAGTTTGTAGAGTTTGCAGGTATTAAAGACGGTGAGCACGTGGTGATAAATGCCCCAGCAGGCGGCGTTGGTCATTTGGCGATTCAGTTTCTGATGAATAAAATTACTGAGGATAATATAAAAGTAAGTGTTATTTGCTCGCCAGAGAAATATGAAAAACTGGATGGCTTAATAGATAAAAGCAAGCTGACAGGATGGATTGATTATACCAAAGACGATGACTTTCCTAAGCTGCAAGCCGATGTATTACTAGATTTAGTCGGTGACGACGCTGGCGTGCGTGCCTTAAAAGTTGTGAAACAGTCAGGACGTGTCTATGTATTACCGACAATTTGGGTCGATAAACTAAAAGAAGCAGACAGTGGTAAAGACTTAAGTATAGAGGGTTATGCAGTACAGCCGAATGGCCAAGATATGGCAAATGTTTTACAAGAGGTCGCTGAAGGTAAACTGACCTTGCATATTCAGCAAGCACACCCCTTGTCTAAAGTAGTAGAGGCCCATCGTGAGCTACAAAAAGGCGGTACTTTTGGCAAGATTGTTTTAAAAGTAAGCTAAGTGACGTTATAGCTAAGTGACGTTGGCTTAATTAAATGTCACCTATCTAAAATTTGTCTAAATGTGAGGCTAATCCGTCCTTCAGAGATGGATTTGGTCTTGGTGATGGTATGCTTCCAGAATGTCTGCGTATCACCATGCATGACGATAAGCTGACCAGACTCAAGATGAAGCTCAACTTTATCTTGAGTTTTTTTATGTTTAAAAACAAACTTGCGCGTGGCACCAAGAGACAAGGAAGCAATAATTGGCTGCGCACCTAACTCTTTTTCATCATCGGCATGATAACCCATGCCGTCCTCGCCAGAAGGGTAGTAGTTGAGCAAGCAAGAATTAAAATCAGCGTTGATGCCTATTTTTGCTAACTGCTGTTCGATATAAAGTTTCACATGAAACACTGTATCTGACCATTCGATAGTTTGACTGGAATGTCCAGAATATTGATAACTGACACCACTATCACCCATCCAAACGATTTGACGTGTGGTGACATGCGTTTTGCCAAATAACGTGACAATATCAGATTGCCAAGGTAGCTCGGTCAACAGACTATAATATAAAGCGCTTGGGTAATCGATAGTTATCCCTAAGTCATTCACCTGACCATCATAAGGCAAGAGGTTATCATTAGGCATAGGAGCAAAAAGGTCAGTCATCGTTAAGCTTGTTTGCTGCTTTGATAATGTTCATTGATAACCTGAGCACACAATTCTGGCGCTTCCATCGGTAATAGATGCCCATAATCTGTCAAGGAGATGATACTGTCGTCAGGGACAAATTTTTGCCACTGCTGACGCACTTTATGATTGATAAATAACGTCGGCTTACCCGTAATAAGGGTATAAGGACAGCTGAGTTGCTTAAGCGCTGCATCGATATGAGGCGCACCAAAATAATTGGCCAGTTCTTGTTTGGGGGCAAACATCAAGGTGTAATCACCGTCATTATTGGCGGTTAGGCTTTGCTCAGCAAATATCCTCAGGTGTTTATCACTGATACGTCTATAAGCACGTTGCGCGCGCAAGTGCTCGTAGTAATCATGGATACTTGGCCAGGTAGCTTGTTTAGTCAGCGTACTTTTAAAAGGTTCGCGGCTCAGCAGTAGCTTGCGTGGCAGTAAGTTGTATAGTGTCGCTTGTTTTTTGGTAAACGTCACAGGCTCTATAAGATAGAGCTGTGAGAAAAGCTCTGGGCGCAGGGCAGCGGCTATCGCAGTGGCGGTTGCCCCTTGTGAATGACCGATACCAACGACAGGCTTATCTTGGGTTTTTTCCAAAAACTCAATCAACATATCCGCATCTTGTTCGCGGGTGAGGCGACGGCTCTGCGGCTGATCGTACCAATAGCCGCGCAGGGCCAATGAGGTAATATCAAAGTCAGTTGCCAACGCACTTAGCAATGGCGTGTAGGTGCCAACGGTAAAACTATTGCCGCCATAAAAATGTGCAGCTTGGCGTTGACTATTAGCTGTGTTCGCTGCTGAATTCAGCTGCTGCAAATCATAATAGCGTGCTTGTTTGCCGCCAAGGCTGATACTGTTGGTAAATGCTTCCATAAAATAGTCACTTCCCTGTGCAAGGTTTTTCTAATGTGTAAGGTGTTTTTAATAAATAAGATAGCTTTAATAAGTAAAACACCTTTAATTAATTGTCTTCACCTAAGAAACCACCACTTTGGCGATGCCATAAGCGTGCATAGACACCGTGAAGATTTAATAGCTCATCATGGCTACCTTGTTCGATAATTTGTCCTTTATCCATGACCACCAATCTATCAAGAGCGGCGATGGTAGAGAGTCTATGCGCAATCGCAATGACGGTTTTGCCAGTCATGATGTCATTTAAGCTTTCGGTAATGGCAAACTCAATCTCAGAATCAAGCGCACTGGTGGCTTCATCCAATAATAAAATCGGCGCATTTTTTAGCATAACACGTGAGATAGCAATGCGCTGACGTTGACCGCCAGAAAGTTTGACCCCGCGTTCACCAACTTGGGTGTCGAGTCCAGTGTTACCTTTGTCGTCATATAAGTCTTTGATAAAGTCCCATGCTTGGGCTTGTTTGGCAGCAATAACAATTTCTTCGTCGCTGGCATCGGGACGTCCGTAAGCAATATTCTCACGCACGGTACGATGCAATAATGAGGTATCCTGAGTGACCATGCCAATTTGCTGACGTAAAGATTCTTGGGTGACCTCATCAATGGCTTGTCCGTCGATGTAGACTTTACCGCTATCAACATCAAAGAAGCGTAGTAGCAAATTAACAAGGGTAGATTTACCCGCACCTGAACGTCCGACTAAACCAATTTTCTCACCTGATTTGATATCCAGATGGAAGTTATCGAGAAGTTTATTAGTAGGTGCTGTCGACGCCTCGATCTCTTTTAAAGTATTGCCTTCACTATCGATGCTATCAACATTACTCACATCGGCCACATTACCCATATCAGCTAAGTTACCTTCATAACTAAAATCAACATGATCAAAAACGATACGACCATCGGTGACTTTTAAGTCTGGCGCATTCGGTTTATCAATGATGGTTTGCGGCGCTGATAACGTGCGCATGCCGTCTTGTACCGTACCGATACTCTCGAACAGGCTAGCCGTTTGCCACATAATCCAGCGTGTTAAACCATTTAACCGCAGCGCCATGGCGGTCGCAGCAGCAATAGCGCCAACGCCAACGGCACCTTGTTGCCATAAATAGATACCAATACCCGCGGTACTACTGACCAAAATAACACTGATAAGATGGGTTGAGACTTCAAGGTAGCTGACCCAGCGCATTTGTGCATGCACCGTTCCTAAAAACTGTCCCATAGCGTTTTTGGCATAACCAAGCTCACGGCGTGAATGGCTAAACAGTTTGACGGTCATGATATTGGCATAAGCATCGGTAATACGCCCTGTCATCAAGGCACGAGCATCTGCCTGTACGATGGCGGTCTGTTTTAATTTAGGAATGAAATACCACATCGCCAGCCAAACCAGCCCGAACCACGCAATAAAAGGTATTAACAATAGGCTATCTAAATTAAATAGAATGATACCTGAGGTAATAAAATACACCGCGACATACATAAACATGTCGGTGACCGTCATCACGGTATCACGTACGGCCAACGCCGTTTGCATCACCTTAGCCGAAACACGGCCAGAAAATTCATCTTGATAAAACTGCATCGATTGACCGAGCATACGCTGATGAAAACGCCAGCGCATCTGCATAGGGAACACGCCTTGCAAAGTTTGAAAATGAATAAGTGACGATAAGGTAATCCAGAATGGGCTGACTATCATGACGGCCAGTATCATTAGCAGCATATCGCCTTTTTCTGCCCAGAGATTCTGCGGGGTATAAACGCCGAGCCAATCAACGATATTCCCAATCCAAGCAAATAGCATTGCCTCGTAGATACCTATACCAGCAGATAAAATCATGAACAGCAATAACCAGCCGCGTAGACCTTTGGTACATGCCCACATAAACTTTACCATGCCATCGCGAGGTGATGGTAGCGGCATGGGTGTTTCAGGAAAGGCAGGTAATCGATTTTCAAAAAAGCGAAATAGAGCATTCATAGGCGGTAATAAAACATCAATAGCAGTACGTCAAGATAAGCATTATAAGGCGCTATCTTGAATCGTTACTTTTGTGATTAGGAATGTCTGTTATTTTAACAAAATTCACTCTGATGGCTGCATGCTAATTGTAAGCTGAGCGACATAGGTTGTATGTAACTCCCCACCAATACAGTGCTGGTATGAAGAGTCTTGGCATTAAAAATTACTGTCAATCAAACACTACGATAAATAGATTGCCGAATAAGAAATATTTTGTTACATTCCATGGTTTCGCATTATTTAATAGCGTCTGTAAATAATTATTAAATGACAAATAAATGATAAAAGAGTCAGGCAATTGAAAGCAGATGTAGTACTAACAACAGTAGTAAATACCAATAATAAATACGCAAAATTGCGGCTGAATAAAGGTAAAATCAATGATGTATTTAACGATAGCGGTGCTGTGTAGTGTCGCTGTGTCGGTACTTTTGAAAATATTGCGTCAAAAAAATATAGATATTCGCCAAACGATTGTGGCAGGTTATCCCATTGCTTTTTTATTAACCTGGGTTTTATTAAAACCTGATGTCAGTAGCATTGGCACACTTGGTAATGCGTGGGCTATTATTATCGCTCTTGGTATATTGTTGCCAGCGGTGTTTATCATCCTTGGGCGGGCGATTGAAGCGGTGGGCATGGTGGCGACTGATGCTGCGCAACGCCTATCGTTAATCATTCCCATTGTGGCTGCCTTTTTATTATTTGGTGAAGTGCTCACTGGAACGCGAATATTTGGATTAGCGTTAGGATTCTTGGCGCTTGGTGCATTGGTTTATCGTCCGCAGCAAGCTGATATCAGCAAACAAGTCAAACGTACGCCGCTTTGGTTATTTGGGGTGTGGGCCGGCTATGGCATCATTGATATTTTGTTTAAGCAAGTCGCCAAGCAAGGTACGGCTTTTCCTTTAACCTTATTTGTGACCTTTGGGCTGGCAGGGTTGTTGCTATTGGTTTATTTGCTCATCACGCGCGTACGCTGGCAAGGCAATGCCCTGGTCGCAGGATTATTATTAGGTGCGCTGAATATGGGCAATATTTATGCGTACGTACGGGCGCATCAAGTATTGTCTGAATCACCAAGTATTGTATTCACGGGTATGAACGTTGGTGTGATTGCCGTTGCGACGTTAATTGGTGTGGGTGTGTTTAAAGAGCAGCTTAATCGAATTAATATATTGGGTTTATTGTTAGCGATTGGCTGTGTGGCCGTGCTGTTTTTAGCGTAGGATTTTCACTTATATTTATAACTACATTTGTGATTTCATAAAACTGTTAACTTATCAGATATAGGCACGTAGGGCATCCTATGGTAAGGTTATTTACAGTCAAGCCCATAACAACATTTGGCTAAAGACTTATTATAAAAATGTTTTACCTTTATTAATTAGGACAGGATGCACACCCAATGGAATACGAAAAACAATTACAGCGTATAAAAAATGGTTCAGGTTTTATCGCCGCCCTTGATCAAAGTGGTGGCAGCACGCCAAAAGCGCTAGAAAATTATGGCGTCAGTGGCGATGATTATGACAACGATGAAACCATGTTTGATTTGGTACATGAAATGCGCGCGCGTATCATGACTTGTGATGCATTTGACAATGAGCGCGTACTTGGGGCGATTTTATTTGAAGATACCATGGAGCGCGAAGTCAATGGTAAGCCGACCGCCAATTATCTATGGGAAAATAAAAATATTGTACCGTTCTTAAAAGTAGATAAAGGCTTGGCTGAGCAAATGAATGGCGTCCAAGTGATGCGTCCGATGCCAAATTTAGATTTATTATTAGATAAAGCAAAAAACTATCCCGTATTTGGTACCAAAATGCGTTCAGTCATTTATGAGCCAAATGTTGACGGTATTGAACTGGTTGTGCAGCAGCAGTTTGATGTGGCAAAGCAAATCATCTCAAAAGGCTTAATGCCTATCGTTGAGCCAGAGGTAGATATCAACAGCGCGCAAAAGCATGATTGTGAGCTGATTCTTAAAACCAGTATTTTGAATAACCTTGAGCGTTTAAATGATGGTCATCAAGTGATGCTCAAACTGACGTTGCCTGAAGAAGCAGGCTTTTATAAAGAGTTGATCGATCATCCAAAAGTATTAAAAGTAGTGGCACTATCGGGTGGCTATAGTCGTAGCGACGCTTGCGCTAAACTTAAACAAAACCCGGAAATGATTGCCAGCTTCTCGCGTGCCTTTACCGAAGGCTTGAGCAAACAGCAAAGCGATGAAGAATTTGCAGCGACCATCAATACTTCAATTGAAGAGATTTATGAGGCGTCAAAGGTTTAAAACCTTAAACATTAAACCTTTATAATTGATTTTGAATCCCAGCTGACTTTAAGTTTGCTGGGATTTTTCATATGGTGTTTATAGTAGAAAGATATTAAACTTGTGTTTGTTTTTATGGTTTCTGGAGAGGTTGTGTTGCGTTTTATTGTTTTAGGATTGCTTTTATTAAGTACTAGTATGTTTAGCTATGCCAATATGGCGTCACCTATCATCAACGGTACTACTGTCGGCACGGCATATTCAAGCGCAGATATTGATATTCTCTCTGAAACCATAAATATCAACATCAAAAAAGGTTTTCATGAAGCTGATTATGATATTACTTACGAAATTTATAGCGATAAAGAAGGAGAACGAGTACCGCTGATTTTCGAAGTGTTCGAAGATTATATAAGTAATGATTCAGAAAAAAGTTTTACCATTAAGGTAGATGGTCAAACTATACCAGTGCTTAGAAATTATGATTATAAAAGTGATTCAACAGCACTGCCTTCTTACTATGATGCTGAAACGGATACTGCTATACCGTTTAATGATAACGCTAAATACTTTGAGGTCAACTTAAGTGAAGGCAACCATGTCATTACTGTCAATTATTCTGCTTATCCTACAATAGAGCGTAGTAATTGGACCAATCAATATATCTATAGCTATTCATTAAAACCTGCCAAAACTTGGAAGAGTTTCGGTGACCTGACCGTTAATCTAAAGATTGCTGATGAACCACAATATTTGAAGACAAATCTTGGCGAACCTTTAAGTGGGATGATAAAAGCAGATTCTAAGTGGTTTTTTGATCATATTCCTAACGATGTTTTAGAAATATCTTACCGACAGCCACCAAGTTCTTTGGCTCAATGGCTGATTGATTTAGATGGAAGAGTAGTATTTTTAGTATCGATAGTATTACTTGGTTTTATGCATTATAGATCATTGCGCTTGAGTCATAAAAGGCGTTCTAAACAAGCAAAAATAATCCTTTGGTTGGGAGTGTTCATTGTGCCTTTCATAGCATTGATGATGGTTTTCTATAAAATTTACTTTATAGACTGGTTACTAGGCGAGCATGCCAGTAGGTATCATGGTTATACCATTTTTATTATTATTTTTGGTTATCCGCTAACTTTGCCTTTTTATTTACTCATTATGAAACTGTGCGATTTATTCCTTAAAAGAGTTTTTCCACGAGACTCAAAAATAGACGTAAAAAAAGCTTAAACCTAGCGACTAGATTTAAGCTTAAGCATTAGATATCAAACAATCAAACCTCTTTATACAACTGACTGCCCGTGGCATGATGTTTTTGTGTCATCTCATCCATACCTTGTTGGATGTCTGCGGCGCCCATAGCATCGATAGCAATGGCACTGCCTTCTTTAGCATCTAAACCCGCCGCATACTCCCGCACGTTTTGAGTGATTTTCATTGAACAGAACTTCGGTCCACACATCGAGCAAAAGTGCGCTGATTTGTGCGCGTCTTTTGGTAGCGTTTCATCATGGAATTCGCGCGCGGTATCAGGGTCAAGCGCCAGATTAAACTGATCGTCCCAACGGAACTCGAAACGGGCTTTGGATAAGGCATTGTCTCGCGCTTGAGCGCCGGGATGACCTTTTGCCAAATCAGCAGCATGGGCGGCGATTTTATAAGTGATGATACCGTCTTTGACGTCTTTTTTATTTGGCAGTCCTAAATGTTCTTTAGGTGTGACATAGCAGAGCATCGCCGTACCAAACCAGCCAATCATCGCTGCGCCAATCGCGCTGGTAATATGGTCGTAACCCGGTGCAATATCGGTGGTTAAAGGCCCTAAGGTATAAAAAGGTGCATCGGCACAGACCTCTAATTGCAAGTCCATATTTTCTTTAATACGGTTCATCGCCACATGACCGGGGCCTTCTATCATCACTTGCACATCGTGCTTCCAAGCCAGTTTAGTCAGTTCACCAAGGGTACGTAATTCTCCAAATTGTGCCTCATCATTAGCATCTTGCAAACAACCGGGACGCAAGCCATCGCCTAAGCTAAAGGCCACATCGTATTGCTTCATGATTTCACAGATATCTTCAAAGTGGGTATATAAAAAGCTCTCTTTATTATGAAACATGCACCATTGCGCCATGATAGATCCGCCACGTGAGACGATACCAGTCAAGCGTCTGGCAGTCAGCGGCACATAACGCAAAAGTACACCAGCGTGGATGGTGAAGTAATCAACGCCTTGCTCGGCTTGTTCGATGAGCGTATCGCGGAAAATCTCCCACGTTAAATCCTCTGCTACGCCATCGACTTTCTCTAACGCTTGATAAATGGGGACGGTACCAATCGGCACGGGTGAATTGCGAATTAACCATTCGCGGGTTTCATGGATATGATTGCCCGTCGATAAATCCATAATATTATCTGCACCCCAGCGCGTCGCCCATGTCATCTTTGATACTTCTTCATCGATGGAAGAACCAAGCGCCGAGTTACCGATGTTGGCGTTGATTTTTACTAAGAAATTACGCCCGATAATCATCGGCTCAGATTCTGGATGGTTAATATTATTGGGGATAATCGCGCGCCCAGCGGCGACCTCAGAACGCACAAATTCAGGAGTAATAATAATTGGTGTGTTAGCGCCAAAATTCTCCCCATCGTGTTGGCGCATATCAGTCAGCTCATGCTGTTTTTGGGTTTCGCGAATGGCGATAAACTCCATCTCAGGAGTGATAATGCCGCGACGAGCATAGTGAAGCTGAGTCACATTGCCAGCTTTGCCATCTACAGCTTTGGCGCGGCGCGGCTTATCGATATGAGCAAAGCGCAAGTTAGCAGTGCTGATATCACGGGCGCGTGCTTGTCCGTATGAGCTTGATAAGCCACTTAGTTGTTCGCTATCGCCGCGCTCTTTAATCCAGCCTTCGCGCAATTTTGGTAAGCCTTTGGTCAAGTCAATGCTGGCATTGGGGTCGGTATAAACGCCAGAGGTGTCATAAACATAGAATGGTGGGTTTTGTTCCCACTCATTTTCAGAGACGTTTTGAATAGGGGTAGGGTCAAGGGTGATTTCGCGCATGGGCACTTGAATATCAGGTCGTGAGCCTTCGATATAGACTTTGCGTGAAGCAGGCAAAATACGGTGTAAGTCGCGCGCGTCCTCTTCGAAACGAGCGTCGGTTTCGCTACGATGGGCGGGGGTTTTTAGCGCGTCTGCTTTGGAGGTTTTTTTGGTGGGGGTGGTTACTTGTAAAATAGTCATATGCTGTCCTAGCGTGTTGTTTTGAATAAAAGCAACACCGCCAGTAGCTGCGGGGTAAGACTATGTTATACGGACAAATGTAATCGCCAAACAAATGAGTCATCAAATTAAATTTAATCAGTCGTTTGTAAAGGATTACTCGGCGCAATTTCTTATAAATCACCATACCGCACTAAAACGCTGATGGGTGCTGGCAACCATAAAAAGGCATTTCTGCGCGCCTTTTGTACAGATATAACATAGTCTTAAGACTTCCCTGCGTCGGTACTAACCGCATCAGGTTCGGCGGGTGATCTCTCAGCGAATGTACAATGGCTTTTAGCCACTTATACACCGCACCCCGAGTCTGTCAGTGTTGTAAATCATCTTGATACTAACAAAATTAGCAGCCCACGGCTAATGCTAATTATTCATATAGACAAAAATAAGGATGA
Source organism: Psychrobacter sp. AOP3-A1-26 (assembly GCF_052378235.1). NCBI lineage: Bacteria > Pseudomonadati > Pseudomonadota > Gammaproteobacteria > Moraxellales > Moraxellaceae > Psychrobacter > Psychrobacter sp. AOP3-A1-26. Next base: position 90 of record NZ_JBQSXN010000069.1, on the reverse strand, counting down.
TTATAAATACTAATCTATCACCCCACTCTCAACATCGAAAGTGATTGAAAAAAGAAGAGCATCTCACTAACCTATTGTTTTCGACCAAGA
>NZ_JBQSXN010000068.1:0-16678 GCF_052378235.1 Psychrobacter sp. AOP3-A1-26 | reverse complement strand
TTTAATAAGATTGTTTTTAGCGAAATTAGTTTTTAATCATGATTATTGTCAGTTTAGCAAATATCCTCGCTGAATGTTTTTTTATGCATTTAACAACCAAACATCACCAGTAAAAATACTGATAATAAAAAGCCCGATAGTTTCACGTGAAACTATCGGGCTTAAAACAATTGAATACTTTAACCAAAGCAATCTATCAGTCGAACAAGTCACCAATCTTTTCAAAGAATGATTTTTTATGCGGTGACTGCTGATGCTTACTGTCGCCATCAAGCGTATCTTGGAACTGACGCAGCAAGTCTTTTTGCTCACGATTGAGGTTGACTGGCGTTTCGATGACCACACGGCAGATTAAATCACCTTTCATCGTGGTACGTACGGGCGTCACGCCTTTGCCGCGCACGCGCAGTAGTTTACCACTTTGTGTACCTTCAGCCACCTTGATTTTGACTTTGCCATCTAAGGTCGGTATCTGCACTTCTTTACCAAGCGCGGCATCGGTAATGCTCACGGGCACATCCATGTAGAGATCCGCACCTTGACGGGTAAAGACCTTATGCGGCTTGACGCGCACTTCGACATACAAGTCGCCGTTTTGCACTCCTGCTCCACCTGCTTCACCTTCACCAGATAGACGCACACGGTCGCCATCATCAACGCCCGCTGGGATAGAAACCTCTAGGTTACGAGATTTGTCTTTGACCCCATTACCATGACAGTCAGGACAAGGGTTTTTAATTTGCTTACCACTACCACCGCACTGTGGGCAGGCTTGCTGAACGGCAAAGAAGCCTTGCTGTATGCGAACTTGGCCTTGACCATGACACATCTGACAAGTCACGACGTCCGAGGCGTTTTTTGCACCCTTGCCATCACAAGTGTCACAAGGCGCAGGGGCGGTGAAACTGATCTCTTTTTTGCAGCCGCGTACCGCTTCTTCTAAGGTTAGCTCAATCACATAACGTAAGTCTGAACCACGGCGCGAGCGTCCACCGCCGCCACCACGTGATTGACCAAAGATATCGCCGAAGTTGCCAAAGATATCACCAAAGATATCTTGGAAGTTGCCGCCACCTGCTCCGCCGAAGCCGCCGCCACCGCCCATGCCATTTTCGAAAGCAGCATGACCCATACGATCGTAGGCTGAGCGTTTTTCTTCGTCGCTTAGCACCTCATAAGCCATGGATGCTTCTTTGAATTTATCTTCGGCATCAGGGTCATCAGAATTACGATCTGGATGGTATTTCATCGCCAGCTTGCGGTAGGCTCGCTTCACTTCTTTGTTGTCTGCTGTTTTGCTGACGCCTAATACCTCATAAAAATCGCGCTTACTCATCGTCTCTCCTATTGTCGTCACAGTACCATTAGCCCATAAGTCTATCGACCCTGTCGTCAACGCTCACACGCATTTTTTATACTCAATCGCGAGCAGTTGTTTCACATGAAACATAGCCGCTCTATTAACGATGTAAAAATACGGGTTGAACGGACGAGCAAATACGGCGGGATGCTGTTTAACCAAATCAATTATTAAAAGTTTGCGCTATTTATGGAGATGATGGGTTAATTTATCAAGCTTTTAGCAGGGGATATTACTGACTGGGATAGTCAGGTTAAAAAATGATTGAAATAATAACTCGACGTTCAAAAACTTTGCAATATATAGCCCGTTTGAAATAAAATCGATACGTTAGTAGCCACATGCTACTGGTATAGAGTCACGATGTTATCAGCCTCGTTAATCCAACTCACGTATCATTTATACTCGATTTGCCATTATCCACCTTATTGCGGGTTGATTATGCAAGGCTTAAATCTTCACAATAAACCTCAGTGCGTGTCATCAATGAGCATATTTATATATTTATCATATTAGGCCGTGTTAGTATTTATCGCCCTAGCCATCCTGCTAGCCACCTTTTAACCAATACAACTTACAAACATAATAAACGTAGTCTGTGTAGCCATTTATATGGAATTGACTATATAGCGAACAAATACAGTAAAGGCATTTATCTTTATGAAAAAACTGATTGTTTTATTGATCGTGATTGCAGTTGCAATCTTTGCAGGCTCCCCTTATTACAGCGCTTATCAGCTTAAAAATGCCTATGATGCCAAAGATGGCGCTGCTATCGCCGCTGCTATCGATTACGAACAAGTACGACCCAGTGTGCAAAATCAATTAACCAGCCAGTTTGCACTGACCATGACCAAATATCCACTGGTTGCAGAATTGGGCGGCGCGGCATTAAATGAGGCGGCAAACGGTTTTATCATACAGGCAGTCGATGGCGCAATCACGCCGCAAAATATCGAAAAGCTTATCAACACCCAAGGTCAAGCCAACACCGCAACCAAAGAGTTGGCAGCAGCATGGGCAATTGCCAGCAATCAAGTTGATTTGAAAAATCTGATTCAAAACTTAATCATTCAGCGCGGTGACGTCAATGCAGTGGTCAAAAACCAAATGCAGCAAATTATGGACAAGCAGGCGGCTGAGCTCGAGCAGCAAGTGGCGCAAGGCACAGATAGTGACAAACCAAAACTGAGTTATTGCGGCATCAATTGTTTCAATATCAGCGGTCAGGTCAAAGGCTATCCGCTTACCATAGAAATGCAGCGCGAGGGCTTAATTAACTGGAAAATCGTTGATGTTGTACTGCCATAAACGGCTATCCAAATAAAACAAAAACCGCCTCATGAGTGATATTCATGAGGCGGTTTTTTTAGGTGTCACTGTTACTCAGTGTTCTATATCACAAATTTGATATGACCTAGTCTACTCCCAAAAACTCTAAGAATTCAGGACTCTCAAAACTTGCTTGGTAAAGCACGCCATCTTCACGATAAATAGCAGGCGTTGCCATCACCGCAAGCCCTGCCGACTTTTCACGATTAGACGTTATATGATTAACAGTGCAGCTTGCTGGCGCAGGCGTCATCTCACCTTTTAACATCGCCTTATCAAAGGCTTTTCGGCGGCTGTCTTCGTCACCTTGACACCAAATAGCGCGCATTTGCTCCGGCGACTCTTCATATATTGGATAACCAATGGTTTTCACCGTTACCCCTTTAGCGTTAAGCATCGGTAGCTGCTCATGCAGTAGGCGACAGTAAGGACAGTTCACATCGTTAGCCACATAAATGACTGCTCTCTCAGGACTGGTCGCTGGATAAGTAATCAATTGCGATTCGTCTAATTCAGCGAACACTGACTGGTTTTTGCGCTTTTCAAAGTCCTCATCGAGTCCTGTGAACTGACCGTTTTCGATAACAGATATCTCGCCATCGGTGATGTATTGCGCGTCATCTGATAACAAGAACGGCACACCCTCTAACGTCGCACCCCAAATGACCCCCGGTACTGCGGTATAAAAGAACGGTGTTTTAGTGCTCATGTTTTTCAGCGCACCCATATTGGCTAACAGATCAGTTTTGGTTTTTTTATTGACTGAAGTACCTGCCTGCGCGTTATTACTACGTACTGGCGTTTCATTAACCATACGTTTGCTCGGGTTCTTTTGTAGCTCACCTTGTATGACATACTTACCATCCGCTGTCATATGTAATGGCGGCTGACCCGCAAGATTGATTTGATACATGTTTGGCAACTGTGAAGGCACCATAGAGGTAATTTCTGTCTTAATACCCGCCTGAGTCAATATCGCACGCAAACGACTGTCAATTTCAGGGCTTATTTTTCCAGTGGTTTGAGCACTTTGAGCATTGTTATTTTGTGCATTGCTAGACGATGACGATGTTGCCGTAGGTTGAGCGCAAGCCGTCGTAGCGAATAATATGGCGGTGATGAGACTGGCAAATTTAAATACAGGTTTTTTCACAGAGTCTGTCCTATCAGGTTTTTAATAAAAGCATTTAATAGCGGCTAATTACATTATGCAAAAAAGTAGATTAAAAAGTTACAAGGACTGTAGCATATCGGAGGATTTTTATGAGGATGGGATAGAGATTTGACGGCTAATTTTGCAAAATTGCTACCCAGCTTTAAGAGACAGGCAACACAGCAAGTTGCTAAAATTAATTGAGCACAATGACTGACAGAAATAACGATGTTAAACAGCATAAAAAAAGCAGCGCACGTTTAAGTGGCTGCTGATGTTAGCAAAACAGTCTATGGGCTTATTTTAAAGCTTAATCGATAGAATTTAAAATTGTTCGACTTCTTGAGGGGTTAAGAAACGGCTGTCGCCTTTCTCCAAACCCTCTAAATCGATATGACCAATACTGGCGCGATGTAGCTCGATTACCTTGTTGCCAAAATAGCCCATCATACGTTTGACTTGATGGTATTTACCTTGTTCAAGGGTCAGACGCGCATGTGTTTCATCAATGAACTCAAGGGTCGCAGGTTTGGTTTCTTCATGATCGCCTTCTAACAAAATACCTTCAGCCACTTCTTTGACTGCATTGGCTTGCGCCTCACTATCCATGGCATCTGCTAGGGTTAACTCATAGATTTTGGCATGCTCATGCTTAGGGCTAGTAACGCGGTGCAACCATTTGCCATCATCACTGATCAGTAGTGCGCCAGTGGTATCGACATCAAGTCGCCCAGCAATGCGTAAGCTACCAAGCTCTGGTACCGCTATCAGCTCTGTGACGATTGGGTATTCTTTGGCTTTAAGCGTGCATTCAAAGCCTTCAGGTTTGTGCAGTAAGATATAGCGGTTACCGGTGGCAACCGACAATGGCTCGCCTACCCACATCACATCGTCGTTGGCGATATCGACATGTACACCTGGGTCTTTGATGACCTGATCGTTTACCGTTACCTCACCCGCGTGTAGAATCTTTTTTGATTCTTTACGCGACAGCTCAGTGGATTTACTAATGAATTTATCTAAACGCATACGCTTAACTACCATCCGTTTTATAGCACCTACTCTACATTAAGCCAACGACACAAATACTCATACGCCGCTTGTTCGCTACCTTAAATGATTAGAAGTGGTACTATAATAAAAAATTAAATGAACACTGCGCCAAATACGGCAGACAATGAAAGTTAGACAAGTTTACCATATCCAACCTAGACCTGATGAAATATGAGCTATCAAACGCTAAAACGTGCTGTTACTGCTCGTTTAGAAATTAAGAAATCCGAGTTTATTGCCTACGCTTATCCAGTTAATTCACGTGAAGACGCAATGTTTCACGTGGAACAGCTACGTGAGCAATACGCCGATGCCCGTCATCACTGCTGGGCATATATCATTGGCGACCCTAATAACACCACCAGTGCCGGCTTTGACGACGATGGTGAGCCAAATGGTACGGCGGGTCGTCCGATATTAAATGTGTTGCAGCACAAGTCTATCGGCAACGTGATTATCATCGTCGTGCGTTATTTTGGCGGAATTAAACTGGGCGCTGGCGGCTTGACCCGTGCTTATGCAGGCTCGGCGCAAGCGGCGGTTGATGAGATGATACTGCTACCTTACGTGCCGATGGCGCAAGTACAGATATTGGCAGAGTTTGCTACCGAAGCCCAATGTCGTTACATCGTTGATAGCCTAAACGGCAGTATCGATGATGTCGCTTATAGTAAACAAGTGACATTGAGTGTGACGCTCGCTGAAGTGGATATTGAGGATTTAAAAGAGCGTCTGGCGATGGATGGTCGGGTGTTAGAGTCGCCGTAACTCATAAATACGTTTGAGTAACCATGCGTTCACTGAGCGTTCACTAAATCTTATTGGTTTTGGCTATAAGCGTCGGTATGATAAAGCTCTGATTATTCACAACGATTTTAATAAACATAAAATAAGATTCATATATGCCAACCTCAAAATCGACAAAACCATTCACGCCTGCTCCTTTTAAACCGCCATTTTGGCTAACCAATCCGCATTTGCAAAGTATCCTGCCCAAGTTTTTTGCACCCAAAACCCCGACTTATCGCCGCGTGGTCGAAAAAGATTCGTTAGATGAAAGTGATATTGCTTATGACTTTTATGACGCCCATCCGATTGAAGCTGCAGAAAACGGTGAACTTGAGCAAACGCCGTTGATCGTCCTGTTTCACGGTATGGAAGGCAGTAGCGACAGTCATTATGCCCGTGCTTTGGCCTATCAGATGCACGCGCAAGGTTGGCATTTTGTGGTGGCGCACTTTCGCAGCTGTGGCGGTATTCCTGCGAGCGGTCGCGTCTTTTATAACGCAGGGGACACCGGCGAGTTGCACCATATGCTTGAAAACCTGCGCGAAAGCTTTGCCCATATCTATGCGGCTGGGGTATCACTAGGTGGTAATGCCTTGGCAAAATATATGGGCGAATATGGTGACGACGCAATCTGCCAAGGCGCGGCTGTGATTTCTGCGCCCGTTGATATGTCATCGGCGGCGCTTAGTATGCACGGATTTTTGAGCCATCGTATTTATACTCCTTACTTACTCAACCCCATTATCAAAAAAGCCTTAGCCAATGACATCACTAAAGAGGAGATCGACTCGATCAAGTCGGTCAATCGTATCAGTGATTTTGATGATATCTTTACCGCGCCGCGTCACGGCTACCGCTCTAACAATCATTACTATCAGGCTTCATCAGCCCTGCCTTATTTGATAAAAGTGACCAAGCCTTTATTATTGATTAGCGCCAAAGACGATCCCTTCCTTGGTTTTACCGCCACACCAAACGATGTGTCTGACAGTATCACTATTTTAGACACTGAGCATGGTGGTCATGTGGGCTTTATTCGTTATCGCTCCGATAAAGACAAGTCACCTCATCTTTATAAAAAATCCAGATTTGATATTAATTGGATACCTGAAACCGTCAGTGCTTATTTTGAGTCTATTGGTGTGTTACCTAATAAATAATAACTTAATCTACTTTACTCTTACCTTTTAAAACTGATGAGATTGTTCTATGTATCCATTTATTCGTTATGCCAGCACCATCGCTCGCGCCGCGCTACAAGTAAAAAAAGGCAACACCTTAACGTTTAAAGATACCAGCGAGATTAGCTTTCGCTGCCGACTGTCTGATATTGATAATTTTTTAGAGATGAATAATGGTCGCGTGTTCACACTTTATGACATGGGGCGTACCGACTTTGCAGTACGTAGCGGACTTGGCAAACAGCTGCTAAAACAGCGTTGGGGTTTGGTGGTCGCTGGCAGTACTATTCAATATCGTAGGCGGATTCGCGCTTTTGAAAAAGTCACTATGAAAACTAAAATCGTCGCCTTTGATGAGCGCTGGATATATATTGAACAATCAATGTGGGTCAAGGGCAAACCTTGCTCGTCTGCCCTACTGCGTACTGGCGTCACCGAAGGCGGTAAAGTCATTGAGACCTCTCGTATATTGGCCGCGTTGGATCAATCTGATTGGGAACTACCACCAAGCGGCTATGTAAAAGAATGGATCGTGAGTGATGCTGACCGACCGTGGCCGCCGCAAGCTTAAAGCCAATTATTCAAAAATACTTATAAATTACAAGCAGCGATTCACAACCAGCTCTTCACAACCAGCTCTTCACAACCAGCTCTTCACAACCAGCTCTTCACAACCAAGTAACCTTATAGCTACTATTTACTAACAATACATTATATAAATAAGTATATTAAATGTTAGGATAGTAGTGAGTTTTCATTAAACTGAATAAGGAAAATAAGATGGCTAATAACACGGATTATCGCACTGATTATGTAGGCACACTGTTTGATAATAGTGATTCAAATCCTAACAAAATTACCTTGGCTTTTACTATGGCGGGAATTGCCTTGAAGAAAGGGCACTCTGCTTCAGTGATTTTGATGGTAGACGCAGTGCATTTGGCATTACCAAACGCTTTAGATGACGTCAATATTGGCGCGCCATTTGAGCCTGCAGGCGAATTGCTAGAAGCCTTTATCGCAAATGGCGGCCAAGTATTGGTTTGCGGTGCGTGTATGAAACACAATGGCGTTGAAGAATCTGCGATTGATAAGCGCTTCCCTGTGATTAGTGGCGATGATGTGGTCGAGCTGTTGATGAATGCCAAAGGCTCGTTGCAGTTGAACTAAACACTTAAGCTAAGCAATAAGTTGAAATAAATGGGTCAGTTTTCTTAATTATCTTTTGATAGTTTAGGATCTGACCTATTTTTCGTTTGAAGATAAGCTATTAACCTTAAAAAGATTACCTTTGTACTCCAAACCTATTTCCTTTATCGCATAACTAAATAAACATTCTCTAACACGCACGGCGTTCAGCTTTGGTAAAGTAAGTTAGGTAAATTTTCTAATAACACTGTTCTCAAAAATCAGAGTAGCAAGGAAAATGATTGCAAGTGCTACATTGAGTAGGCTAAGCGAGTTTGACACCGCTAATCGTATTTTTGAGAATAGTATAAAACAAAAAGGACGCTCGTCATGACCTTACTTAAAACCCTGAATTTAACCCATCCTATCGTTCAAGCACCGATGGCAGGAGCCACCACACCTGAGCTGGCAGCGGCTGTAAGTAACTTTGGTGGACTGGGGTCACTAGGCGGTGGTACGACGGCGCCAGATATTTTAAACGAGCAAATCAACACCCTTAAATCACTGACTGATCGTCCTTTTATGATCAATTTGATGGTGTTATCCGAGCACGATTCTAATACCTTGGATAGCGAGATTCCTGATTGGTTAAGCGATTATTATGAAAAAAATAACCTAGACATGGCGTTACCTGAACGTCCTGCGCTCAACTTCTCTGAGCAACTACAGGTCCTTTATGACAATCCCGTTCCGGTGGCGAGTTTCACCTTTGGCATTATTAGCGTCGAGCAAGTTCAGTGTTTACAGAGTTTAGGCACGCGCGTCATCGGAACGGCAAATCATCCTGACGAGGCAAAACAATGGGCAGAGATTGGCGCAGATGCTGTCTGTATTCAAGGCGCAGAAGCTGGTGGACATCGCGGTGGTTGGTTGCAACAAAGCTCAAATGATCCACTAGGATTATTGACGCTGATTAGTCAAACTCGCGCCTGTACTGATATTCCGTTAATAGCCGCTGGCGGTATTATGACAGGGCAAGCGATTAAGGCGGTGCAAACGGCTGGCGCTGAGCTGGCGCAAATAGGGACGGCGTTTTTGACCACCGATAAATGCGGGATTAACGACATCTATAAGCAAGCGTTAATTGATGCTGGCCTTGGCAAGCGCAGTTCGGAGACGCGATTAACGCGTCTATTTTCGGGCAAACAAGCTCGCGGTTTATTGAATGATTATCTGTGCGACTTTGCTCAATACGAGAGCGCTCATGAGCTACCGCCCTACCCACAATTGAATGTGATGACCAAAAACTTGCGTGCTGATGCAAAGCGCAATCTTGATGCGGAACATCAGTCTTTATGGGCAGGACAAGGCGTGGCTTTGGTGAGACAAGAAAGCACGCTTGAATTGCTAGAGCGCCTAGTAACAGAGCTATCATCTGACTCTATTTAAGGGGTTCTCGAAACTTCTTATAATCGTTAGCGGTTTCTTTTACTGCTTCAATCATCGGAACATGGCCGACATCCTTCATCGTAATCACTTGCGCTTGCGGGATTATTTGTTTTATCAGCGTGACCGTTTCAGGTTTGATTACTTGATCCTTTTCGCCCCAAACGACCAGCGTTGGAATGTCATATTGAGCGATGGTTGTGGCGCGCTCCTCGACACTATCGGTGACGATTTGCTCTAGTATGTTAGATTCTAGCGCTTTATTGGCGATACGTTCTTGGGCAAAGACAGCTTTTACTGACTTAGGGATATAAGGCGGCTTGGTCATGACAAAATCATACATCTTATAAAAATCCTGCTTATTATCCACCAACAGCGGGTTATCCTCTAGCGTTGCGTTTTCTAGCGATTTAGGGAGACCTGCTGACCAAAACCCCGCGCTATCGATCAACCATAGGCTTTTGACATCTTTTGGGTACTTTGCTGCGTACGCAGCACTGATAGCGCCGCCCATCGAATTGCCACCGACATGGATACTTTCTGCTAATCCCTTCGCTTGTAATAGCTCATGTAAGCGTGTCGCTTGCGCCTCTGATTGATAGTCTGCCGTCATCGGCTTACTAGAGTCGCCAAAACCTAACAAATCAGGAATGATCAAATGATAGTCGCCTAGCTGTCTTGCGATGCGGGTGAAGTTGTCTTTATTGCCGCCGAAGCCATGAATGAGTAATAAAGGCTCAGCGTTTATATTGCCATTTTCAGCGTAGACCATTTTATCGCCAGAGCTTAATGTCATTGCTTTGACTGCTAAATCAGACTTATTGCGCTCATACTGAACTAATTTTTGGGTGGTATTTACCGCGAAGGTATTGGGCGCAGTCGTACAACCTACGATTGAAAAACTTAGCAGAGTAGCAAGGCCTAGGCGTTTTAGCAGCATCGAAACATCCTTTTTAATATTAGGGCGAGCCCTAGTCAGAATAAATTAAAGATTATTATCCTAGCACAAACTCTTTTTAAAACTGAGCCATAAAAGCAACTCGCTTGTCCATTAAAGTTTATGGCTGTTCTCTAAAAACGGCTATACAAATAATCATAAAGCATGCCGAAGGGTTACAGCTCTAATAAAGACGGCACACCCTTTCTGGTTTATGATAGATATTTTTGTTTCATTAGCTCTAATTATTAGCGCTAATTATAAGCCCCCGAATTAAATGTCTGGCGCAAAGGGATGAACATTGAGTAAAACAAATACCTCCACTGGTAAACAGCGCGACCTCACCGAAGGGTCGATTGCCAAGACGATGCTGCTGTTTGCATTGCCAACACTTGGATCATCGGCACTACAGTCGTTAAACGGCTCGATCAATGCCGTCTGGGTCGGTCTCTAGGTGAAGAAGCGTTGGCAGCGACGGCGAACGGCAATATCTTAATGTTTATATTGATCTCTTTCGTTTTTGGCTTCGGTATGGCGTCTACTATTTTGATTGGTCAGGCAATGGGTCGTCGCAACGAATCCATGGTCAAAAAAACCATGGGAACAGCGCTAGGGAGCATTATTCCGATCAGCGTATTGGTGTCGGCAGGAGGGTGGATATTTGCACCGGTGCTACTTGATATGCTTGGCACGCCGGCAAGTGCTGCAAGCCTTGCACTGACTTATATGCGGATGATTTTCGTTGCGATGCCGGTCACATTAACGTTTACGCTGATAATGATGGCACTACGTGGGGCAGGCGATTCTACAACACCCCTTTGGTTCATAGCTATGTCGGTCGTTATTGACTTGATTTTGACACCGACGCTTATTTTGGGTCTAGGCCCATTTCCCGAATGGGGTATATTTGGCTCGGCCTTCGCAACCGCCGTCGCCAATACACTAGCGCTTATTGGCATGCTCATCACCATGTATCTGCGTGGCTCTGTGCTGGCGCTTCGTATGCCTGAGCTGCGCTTTTTGCGCGCCGACCCAGAAATCTTGAAGTCGATGTTCTCGAAAGGTTTGCCGATGGGCATTCAAATGATCGTCATCTCTTCGGCCGCGTTGACGATGCTATCTCTGATAAACCGTGAAGGGGTGCAGACGACAGCCGCTTATAGTGCGACCCAGCAGCTTTGGACATACGTGCAAATGCCTGCGATGGCGTTAAGTGCCGCGGCGAGTGCGATGGTTGCACAGAATATTGGTGCTAACAAATGGCACAGGGTTGCAGGAATCACACGCTGGGGGCTCACTTTTAACCTAGTATTGACAGGCGCTGTCATCGTGTTGCTCACCATTTTTGATGAAACCTTTTTAGCTCTGTTTCTTGGCAGTGACAGCCAAGCGTTGCCAATTGGGCGGCATATTCAGATAATGGCGACATGGGGTTTTATCTTTTTTGGGATAGCGCAGGTTTTGTTCGGCACAATGCGGGCGAATGGCTATGTGGTTTGGCCGCTAATCGTGATGATTATTTCGATGTACCCAGTGCGTCTTGGGTTTGCTTTTGGGCTTTATCCCATGCTTGGCGACGATGCGCTTTGGCTGTCGTTCCCAGCAGGCATGGTGGCGACTGCCCTGATGGGGGTAGGACTGTATCTGCACGGCGGATGGCGTAAGGGCAGTATTTTACCGGCAGAAGAGGCTTCCCAAAGGTCTGAAGAGTTTCGCGCGCATACAGGCACCAATGCCTCGTTCCGAGATATTATCCCAACGACTGTATGGAAGCGCTTACCTTTGCGCCGTATCACAAGGTTGCATAGGCGACTTAAGAGACGCCTTCATAGATACCGTATGATAAGAAAGAATAAATGAGGATAGCGTGGTTCATATAATAGAAGTTCAACGAGGCGGCTTTTGTCAATCAGTGTAGAGGATTCACAAGCTGAAAGTGGGTTGATGAAATATTAAAAGTTTGCATTACCCAATAAAAAATCCACTGCCGCTGCTGCATGAATAGCCGTAGTATCGAATACTGGGATTGGGCTGTCTGCTTGCTTAATAAGCAATCCAATCTCGGTACATCCTAGTATCACGCCCTCGCATCCTTGCTCAGCTAAATCCTCAATCACTTGGCGATAATACTGCCGTGAGCTATCGAGTAATTGTCCTTGGCATAGCTCATCGTAGATTACCCGATGCACCTCTTCGCGTGCATCCGCATCTGGAATGAACACTTGCAAGCCAGCATCAATGAGGCGTTGCTTATAAAAATCCTGCGTCATGGTGAACTGTGTGCCTAGTAGCGCAACACGAGTTAAGCCTTTATTTTTAATAGCTTTAGCCGTTGCATCGGCGATATGTATAATCGGCAAACCAGTCGCTGCCTGCACCTCATCGACGACTTTATGCATGGTATTGGTCGCAATTAACAACCCTTGCGCACCAGCCGCCTGCAAGCGTTTGCCGCTATTGGCTAATATTTCGCCCATTTCCTCCCACGCCCCTTGCGCTTGTAACTCACCAATTGGTGCAAAATCTACGCTATGAATAAGCAGGTCTGCTGAATGCAAGTTGCCAAGCTCCGACTTAATACCTTCATTAATCAGCCGATAATAGCTTTCGGTACTCTCCCAGCTCATGCCACCGATGATGCCTAATATTTTTTGCTTAGCGTTTCGTTGTTCCGTAGACATTTTTTATCCTTATAATTTTTTAAAAGAGCGTTAAAGGTTATCAAGTAAATCCTTATACAATCTAACCATTAAAACAGATAATGATCGCAATATAATAATGAGAACTTGATGATTGATAATAACCATTTTACCTAGCCGTCGTCACGCGATATCATAGTCGCCGCCAAGCACTCGCAATGCTTTACTTCATCATCTCTTCTCTCGAAAAATTACGTTTTTATGATTAAGACGTAGCCCTCATCATGCAGGACGACTTAACGTTATGGCTCAATTTCCCGTCATCAGAATACGCACACGGCGCAAATATTACCGGTTGATTTTCACCTTTTTAATGGCGCTACTGATGTCCACGATTATTTCAACGGCCTTGCTGTTGATAAACGTCGGTTTTGTCGATGGGTTTTTTATCACCCTATTTCACTCATGGAAATATGCCTTTATGGTTGCTTGGCCGAGCGCTTATATTTGTGCCTATTTAATTCAAGAGCACCTACTCAGCCGCATTGAGTTTTATTAAGTAAGCACCTACAAACTTTAGTACACCATATTCTCATAAAACAGCTAAGATAGACTTTAAACTGTTTTTAATGAGAGGGTACTATGACCCAACCACGGCGTACTATCGAGCAATTACTGCACCAAGGTATTCTACCTCTCAAAAATACCGAGGCGGCAGCAACTCACCTAGAAGTCTACCCCAGCAAACGTACTTGGCTAACGTTTTTTGATAAAGCCTTGCTCATTATTGGCACGATAGCACTGGTCTTGTCCTTAGTTTTCTTTATCGCCTATAACTGGGTAAATATAGGCAAAATGGGTAAATTTGCTTTGGTAGAAGGGGCGTTATTTATCACGATTGCCCTTTACGTTGTGCTCTCTTTTAGACAGAAATTTCAGCTAATCCGGCAGCTTTTACTGCTCATTGCCAGCGTGATTACCGGTAGCTTGTTGGCACTGTTTGGGCAGGTGTATCAGACGGGCGCTGATACCTGGCAGCTGTTTTTTGGCTGGGCCGTATTGATTGTGCCTTGGGTCGTTATCGCGCGTTTTCCTGCACTGTGGCTGTTGTGGCTTGGGCTGATAAATGCTGGTCTGATGCTATATCTTGATTTGATAGATTTGTCATTTATTAATCATATTTATCAAAACGTTGTTCAAGTATGGCTTCTAGCACTGATTAATTTTATCGCCTTCAATACTTGGGTTATCAGTACTGAAAAGCAAACACTTCAAGCAGCTACTACCCATACCAACCTCACTTCTATTATTCCTCCTAAAACAAAAAGGCAGACCAAATCCAGCTTACACTGGAGCACTTATATCGTCGGTCTACTCAGTACTTGCTTTATTACCTATCTAGCGGTTTTCCCTGTCTTCGAGGGTGGCAATCGCTTAGCTACGCTTATCTCTGTTATATCTTGGCTTGGCTGGTGCGGCTTTATGCTTTGGCAATTTTATCAACGTCGAATCGATTTGCTGATGCTCACTTATCTGTCATTTTCTATCATTACCGTGGTGATGTTTTGGGTAGGAGAATGGCTATTAGATGACTTCGATGCGGGTGGGCTTCTAACTTTAGCGCTGTTGCTGATTGCAATGAGTTCAGCAGCGGTGATGTGGCTACGTAAGGTTGCTCGTTTAAATCACGAAAACAGTGTGCCAAGTACGGTAGCCAGAGGTGACATAGACCATAAACACCCAGACACTACTCTTTTACAGCTACAACAGCTTGGACTTATTGATGCAAATGCTATTGATAATGATGCTCAGACCGACCAAACCGTTAATAATGACCCTCAAGACCATAACCCTTGGTTTATACAAGTATTCTTTGGTTTTAGCGGCATTCTCGCCAGTCTATTTTTTATCGGTTTTTTAACCTTATTGCTAGAAAATACTGGCGTACTCGATAGTGCGATAGCGAACTTTGTCATGGGCATGGTATTAAATATTGCTGGCTTTATCTTATTTAAAAATAAACACCTTCGCCGTAGTATATTTTTAAACAGCTTAGCCTTTACGATTAGCGTAGCTGGACAAGTCTATGTGGCGTACGCATTAATTAGCGGTGATATTGAGCACCCCTTTGCTATATGGTTATTTTTATTGTTTCAAAGCAGTATGACCTTCATCGTGCCGAACTTTATTTACCGCATACTAAGTAGCTTGGTTGCTTTGGGCTGCGTGGTTTATTTACTTAACTACTATCATCTGCCTGAGATCAGTTTGGGATTGTTGGCACTGACTGTTGTTATCAGTAATTTACAACGTTATCGCCTATTACAGTCCGTTTCTATCGACTGGCAAGCGACCATTTTTGACCCTATCAAAGCAATTGGCTATGCCAGTACACTGATGCTGTTGTGCGTTTCTGTGTACTTTATCGCGGCTGAATATGGAAATAGCTTTGACAGTTATAGTACGGCTTTCAGCTACAACTATTATTTAGCCCAAGGGCTGCTCATTATTGCTAGCCTCTATGGTGCTGCTTTAATTCTCAAACGCTATCAAGTCAGTTTCCTATCAGCAGCAGGAATTATCGTTGGTTGCACTATTGCCATACTTGGCGTTATGTCGATTTACGTCTCAGGCTTATTGGCAACCAGTTTAATTATCATCATTGCTGTCGCCAATAGTCAGCGCCTATTGCTAGGGTTTGGTATTGTGGCGTTGGTCAGCTATATCTTTTGGTACTACTACCAGCTCGATACGTCTTTATTGGTCAAATCCGTCTCCATGCTGGTCATCAGTATCGCGCTATTACTTATGCGTTGGACGCTTATTAAAGGCTATCTTGCAAATATAAAATCGAGCGCCAACGATCATCAGGAGCGCCTATCATGAAAGATAAAATTCTGACCAAGCGTTTAATTAAAGAAACATCGCCGACCATGCATTGGCTACAAAAACCGGCAGTCATGATTGTTATTGCCCTTCTTGGATTGGCGCTGGTATTGGGCTTGATGATGATGAATATCAACAAATACGAAACCCATCTTGCCACTGGCGATACGGTATTATTAGCGCTTGCCCCTGTTGATCCGCGCGGCTTTATGCAAGGCGATTATATGACCCTCAGTTATGCGCTAGAGCCTGATGTTTTTGCAGCGTTGCGACCCGAAACGCGTGAAAGAAACTTAGAGAGTTTAGAAAGCTTGCAGCCAGATTTTCGAATCTATAAACCAAGTGACGGCTATGTAATCGTCAAAACCGATAGCAACAATGTTGGACAATTTGTGCGTTTAGCCAAAACCAATAGCCGAGATGACCTTAATAGTTTAGCTGTCAATGAGTTGGCTATTCATTACCGCATCCGTAACGGTAGCGTGCAAGTGGCGACCAATGCTTTTTTCTTTCAAGAAGGTCATGCCAAGTCATTTGAAGCGGCACAATATGGCTTGTTCCGCGTCAATGCTAAAGGCGAGCCGTTACTGACTGAGATGGTAAACGATAAATTTCAAATTATTAAAGGGGTTGATGTTGAGGATAAGGCTGAATTAGCTGATGACTCCTCTCATTAATTAATAAAAGCTAGCCAGCTAACAACCTTCATTAACCAAACTGATATTGCGATAAATACGCGCGGCTTGTTACTGTGGCTTGTCGTTTTAAATATTT
>NZ_JBQSXN010000067.1:0-17073 GCF_052378235.1 Psychrobacter sp. AOP3-A1-26 | reverse complement strand
GTATCAAAGCAATCCGGACCAGAAGTTCCAAAGCCTGTCAGTAAATCAGCCTCACCATCGATGACTGAGCAAACTGGGGCGGCTCAATCTGCTTCTATACCAGCAGACAATGAAACAAATGAAACAAATGAAACAAATGAATTAGAAAATAGCGAGGTGACAGCAGATAACAGCCAAGCAGTGCCTATGGTCACTGACCCTATAGCATCTGACTCTGAGGCTATCTTAAACGCGCCATTACCAGAAACAGACAGTTTGGCTAAAGAAGAAATTGATCGCTTAGAGGATACGCGTAAGCGCTTAGCCGAACAAGAAAAGCTTGCCGCTGAGCAGGTTGCGATGAATAAACAACTGACAGAGATGAAAGCTGAGCAAATCGAGTTGCTCGAACAACAAATAGCACAAATAGAAGCAAGAACAGACCCAAAACCTAATACAAAATAATGTAAATTCTTTATAAAGGGGCTGATAATGGCGACTCTACAACCCACCCACGCCCCTATTTTAGAGACCATCCCAGATTCTGTGTAACTGCCATTTAGATTAAATGCTTACTGATACGGTCATCAAACATAATCATAAAGCGATTAAGAGCAGACGTCCAGTTACGAATAGGCATCGACCACTTTTTGGATGCCTGCTGGGTGGCTAAGTACACCACTTTAAACGCTGCCTGATCAGACGGGAACACCTTACGCTTATTCACCGCTGTCCGAATCACACTGTTTAGCGACTCAATAGCATTGGTGGTATATATGACTTTTCTAATGTCTTTAGGGTAGCCAAAGAACACCGTTAAGCCCTCCCAGTTATTACGCCAAGACTTAACCACATGCGGATACTTATCACCCCACACCTCATCAAAGTGCTCAAGATTGGCCTCTGCTATCTCAAGGGTATCAGCGCCGTAGATGGCCTTTAAATCAGCCGCTATTGCCTTCTTATCTGTCCACGGCACGAACTTCATCGAATAGCGCACCATATGAACAATGCAAAGCTGGACCTGAGCGTGAGGATAGACGGTGTTAATGGCATCGGGGAAGCCCTTTAAACCATCGACACAAGCAATAAGAATGTCCTGAACGCCGCGGTTTTGAAGCTCGGTAAGAACACCTAGCCAGAACTTAGCGCCTTCATTCTCTGATAACCACATGCCAAGCAGCTCTTTTCTACCATCAAGTCCCACACCTAGCGCCAGATATATAGCCTTGTTGATGATCTGCTTGTCTTGGCGTACCTTAACGACAATGCAGTCTAGATAGACGATAGGATAAACACTGCTCAGCGGCCGGTTCTGCCAAGCGGTGATGTCCTCTAAGATGTTGTCAGTGACTCTTGAGACAAGAGAACTTGATATATCAACGTCGTAGATGTCTTTGATGGTATCAACGATCTCAGTGGTGGTCTGACCTTTGGCATAAAATGAGATGATTTTATCATCAAGGCCTGAGATACGACTTTGATGCTTACGCACTAAGGCAGGTTCAAAAGCGCCGTCACGGTCTCTTGGGGTGGAGATCTCAAGATCGCCTGTGTCACTGCGGACTGTCTTTTTAGTGTGCCCATTGCGCTTGTTAGGCTTATCCGCCTTTTCATGTTTGGGGTAGCCGAGATGGTCTTCCATCTCAGCTTCAAGGGCAGTATCGATAAAGGATTGCATGAGCTGCTTTTGGAAGTCTTTGATATCATCAAAGCTGTTCATGCTACCAGCCATTTGCTCGGCCAGTTTTTTAATGTCAGATTGAGTAGTCATTGCTTATTCTCCTGTTAGTGGATTATAAGCAGTTACACAGTTTTTAGGAAACTCCCCTATTTTAAATAGCAGCGCACAGTTGCTTATTTTACCCGTCAATAGCGCTGGTGTGCTTTTAGACCCTATCCTTACCCGAGCGAAAACTTTATTCCCTGATAACTATCAACGTTATTATCGCGCTTGCCGTGATGGCAGTCTAAGCGTGGGTAGTTGTTTACTGCATAAACGTACACGTGAGCAGGCTGGACTTGGAATCAGCAATAACGGCAACCAACCAAGCTACATTGCCAATCTTGTTGTATCAAACCACCCTTATCATCCATCGCGTGCGCGTTGGTTGACAGCAGCCTTAGCCGACTTACAGCAGCAGCTCATACCTCTTATCCGCTACCAAGGTCTCCGTAGAATTGCTCTACTGGCACGTCCACTTATTCATAAACACTCACAAAGTGAGGCAGTAAACTCATCCAATGAAGCGAATGTCGCAAACGCAAGCTCGCTACCATTAGACTGGCACGCTGATATCTTACCGTTACTCATACAGCATCTACAAGACTTACCGAAAATTCGCATCGATATTCATCTTCCTAAAGATATTGATACCGTCGAGTCACTTTGAAACGCTATTTGATGCTTAAATAATTTTTTACGTCCATAAAAAAACCGCCTTGAGTGCTTATTAAGCAACCCAAAGCGGTTTTCTAAATTTAAACTATGTCGAATATCCAGTATTAGTTCTGCTCAATACCTTTCATGGTCAGTTTAATACGACCGCGGTTGTCGACGTCTTGTACAAAGACTTTCACCGTCTGACCTTCTTTTAGATAGTCAGATACATTCTCAACGCGCTCTTCTGCGATTTGCGAGATATGCACGAGGCCGTCTGTATTTGGCAATACATTGACAAAGGCACCGAAGTCAACGATACGCGCGACTGTACCTTCATAGGTTTTGCCCACTTCAACTTCTGCAGTGATTGCTTCGATTTTACCGATAGCAGCTTTCGTTGCCGCTTTGTTTTCACCAAAGATGCGAATAGTACCAGCATCATCGATATCGATAACCGCACCCGTTTCTTCGGTTAGCTGACGAATCGTTGCGCCGCCTTTACCGATAACGTCACGGATTTTGTCTGGGTTAATTTCGATAACCGCATAGTTAGGTGCATGCGCGTTGATTTCAGTACGGCTCTCTGGCAATACTTTATTCATCGCGTCTAAGATATGGATACGACCAGCATGGGCTTGTTTTAACGCTTGCTCCATGATGTCTGGGGTAATGCCTTCAATTTTGATATCCATCTGCAGGGCGGTGATACCGTCTTTAGAACCAGCGACTTTAAAGTCCATATCGCCAAGATGATCTTCATCACCTAAGATGTCAGACAATACCGCAAAACGCTCGCCTTCTTTAACCAAGCCCATGGCGATACCAGCAACCGGTGCTTTTAATGGTACACCTGCATCCATCAATGCCAAGCTTGCACCGCAAACAGACGCCATTGAAGATGAGCCATTTGATTCAGTGATTTCTGATACCACACGGATAACGTACGGGAAACGTTCGCTGTCTGGTAGCATCGCTTGTACACCGCGGCGCGCTAAACGGCCGTGACCGATTTCGCGACGTTTTGGAATACCTTCACGACCCGTTTCACCGACTGAGAAATGCGGGAAGTTATAATGCAACATGAAATGATCACGGATGGTGCCCGCTAGCGAGTCAATCATATTCACATCGCGCGTATTACCAAGCGTGGTTGTAACCAATGCTTGCGTCTCACCACGAGTAAATAGTGCTGAACCATGGGTAAATGGCAATACACCAACTTCCACATCAAGGGCGCGGACAGTCTCAAGATCACGACCATCGATACGTGGCTTACCAGATAAGATATTGTCACGAACAGTGCGATATTTAAGGTCGTTATAGATTTCTTTTAATTCAGATACGGTGTCAGCATAATTTTCTGACTCAGTATCACCAGCAAGTGCCTCGATAATCGATTGCTTAATTTCATCAAGCTTGGTGTAGCGCTCTTGCTTATCAGTAATCGTATAAGCATCAGCCACTTGCGTACCGAACTGCTCTTTCATGCTGGTCTCTAACGCTTGATCACGCTCAGGGGCAGCATACTGTTGCTTAGCCGTACCAATCTCTTCTGCTAGTGACGCGATATTATCAATCACGATTTGTTGCTGCTCATGACCGTACAATACAGCACCTAGCATTTGGTCTTCTGACAGCTCTGCAGCTTCTGATTCAACCATCAATACCGCAGATTTAGTACCAGCGACGACTAGGTCCAGATCGCTTTCTGTGAGCTGCTCAAGCGTTGGGTTGAGTACGTATTCGCCATTGATAAAGCCAACACGTGCCGCAGCGACTGGGCCGTTAAATGGTGCGTCAGAGATAGCTAGCGCGGCTGAAGCACCGATGAGTGCAGCAATATCTGCAGACTGGGTTTTGTCTGATGACACAACCGTCGCCGTGATTTGAACCTCGTTGACATAGCCTTCAGGGAATAGCGGACGAATCGGGCGGTCAATTAGACGTGAAGTGAGTGTTTCAAACTCGCTCGCACGGCCTTCACGTTTGCCATAAGCACCTGGGATTTTGCCCGCAGCATACATCTTTTCTTGGTAATTCACGGTTAGCGGAAAGAAGTTTTGACCTTCTTTGGCTTCCGGTTTCACAACAGCGGCTACTAATACGGTAACGCCGCCCATGTGAACCAAGATAGAGTTTGCTTGACGCGCAACGCGACCTGTTTCGATAACAACCTGTTGGTTGCCATACTGGAATTCACGCTTAATGGTGTTAAACATTGTCATATAATCTTCCTAATGTTGACTGACAAAAGTAATATCAGCGCTATAAAAAGCTGATATTTGTCATTAAAATTCTTTGTATATAACCAATAATTGACACGCTTCCTATTTTGGGATCACGTCAATTAAGGCCAATATCCTTACTTATTTATCTCATGTCTCTATCTATAATAGACATCATACTCTTGCGTGTGTTTGGTCATTCAAATGTGGTCTTACTATAAGTTTTCACTATAAATACTATCAAAAAGGGGTCGATAGCACTAATCTCCATTCATCGTATCTTTTGCGCTTTAGCCTACTTAAATTGGTAGTAGCCACTCTATAAATAACGACTTTCTACAAACAATCATTCTATTAACGATTGTCAGGCTACAAACCTACCTATACCCTGCATTATTTTACCGTGATTTATAGCCATTGACCAATTAATTGCAAAACAAAACGCAGGTAGATTATTGCAGTGACGACTTTGAGTATATCAGTACTTATTTGGCCAAGTTCTTTGTAGGTTGCGCTCACAGTATCAAACTGGCGCAACTTATTTTGGCTGGATAAACCATATCCATAAGCATAAAAAAAACGGCGTGAAACTGTTCCACACCGTTTTTAGAGAAAATCTATTTTATCAATCTCAACAAGCAAGTTCTAAGCGGTTTAGTAAAAACTCTAAAAAAGTACCAAATGATGGTATCTTTTGTTTTAGTAACCACTTGTACTATTGTCGCTAAATTAACGACGTAGACCTAACTGGCTAATAAGGGTGCTGTAGCGACCAAGATCTTTACCTTTTAGGTAATCAAGCAATTTACGACGGGTGTTAACCATACGGATAAGACCACGACGGCTATGATGATCTGCTTTGTGCATTTTAAAATGGTTCTGCAAATCGTTGATACGTGCACTTAATAGCGCTACTTGTACTTCTGGTGAACCAGTGTCGTTTTCGCCGCGCTGGTATTGAGAAATGATTTGTTCACGATCGTTGTTAGTTAGCATAAATATCTCCGGCAATGCTAAAAGCTTTAAGACAGACTCAAATTTGAGCGCGCTTTAAAAGCAGTAGAATAGTAAAAAAGATACTTGTACGCCATTCAGGACAACCCTGCATTACTAGAGTTGACCTAGTGTACGACAAGCTCAATCAGTTATTGAAGCAATCACTTAAACACAGGCAGTATTGATACAAAATAGCTCTTAACCGTGTCATCTGCTTACAGTAACAAGTTAAGGATAGTGTCTCACCTAAAACCCAGTTCAAATGTGACGGTAATTATAACAAAAAACTGCTGAACTAGCAGCAGTTTTTCATAATAGTTTTATAGTTAGAGTTAGGCTTGTCGCCTGTCACCTTTCCTATTGATTGGTATCTTTTTTAGTCGCATTGCCACCAAGTTCGTCATCAGCAAGAGGTGCCGTTGTCGCTTCTGCCAAACTATCAGGGGTAGTATCTTCGCTGGGGTTGATGTCCTCTGCCAGTTTTTGGATCTTTTTTTCTTCTTGATCCATATTTTTTGATGAATTACTCATAACGACTCCTAAATTAGCGTTATTATTAAGCGTTAGTCAATCCACTATAAAACAAGCGCAACAAGAAAATTCATATCAGTAGCGCGTTATAACGTTTGTACTCGTTTTATTTAGTAATGACTATTAGTAATGACTATTTTTCCTCTTCTACTTATCTTTTTTAGCTTGTTCTACATTATCAGCAATACGATCTGCTGCGGCTTCAGTATTTTCTGTGTGATTATCTTCGGTTTGACCTTTTAATGCAGCTTTTGCTGAGTCAGAACGTTGTTGCTCAAGCTTGGTGTCGTTTGGATTAGAATTTGACATAGTATTTTCCTTTTACTGGTTATTGTAATGAGTGAGGACTGTCTATAAATTTTAAATGGCTCAGAGCTAGTAAACGTTGCTAGCTTTACAAGTATTGATTCTATGATAGCGCCTGATCGATAGCGTTGACAAAGTTATTAATATCGTCTGGGTTGCGCGAGGTAATAAGATTATCATCCACGTGTACGCTTTCATCTACAAATTTTGCTCCTGCATTTTCTAAATCGGTCTGTAGAGAATGATAGGCCGTTAAGGTTTTACCTTTAGCAATGCCAGTATTAATAAGAATCCAAGGCGCGTGGCAAATCACAGCTAGTGGCTTATTTGCATCATTAATCGCTTTAATAATACCGTGAGCCTCTTTATTGCCACGTATCGTGTCAGCATTAACTGTGCCACCAGGCAGGACCAGAGCATCATAACCTTCTACTTTTGCGTCTTTAGCAAATATATCGGCCGTGAAAGTTTTGCCTTTATTTACATCCTGCTTTATACCTTGAACTTCTTTTTGTTTATCAGTAGTAATCAGTATGGTTTTATAACCTTTTTCTTTTAATTGGTCATTGACCTCTTCATACTCTACTTGTTCAAAGTTATTGTGTAATAAAAAAGCAATAGTCTTCATAATATTTCCTATATTTTTATATTCTCTATATTTTTATTAACTAAATTGTTCTTCTTATAATAACAACGTCCGAGTTGCAAATAGCATCCTGCCTTATTAGTATTAGTATTTTTTTATTGTTATATCATCAAATTATTTTTATTTATTCTTATAGTATTAAACTTTTTTTATTATTTATTACAGTTATATTTTATTATTATAATTATTATTATAATTTTTCTTATTTTTTATTTTTGTCTAACTTTCCCTAGCTGACTTAACCAATGTACAAAAAAAACAGGTTCCACCATAGGTGAAACCTGCAATAAAATGTGACGATATGTGATTAGTGTAAACTGTTAGTAAGCTGAGAAGCAATAAACAGAATATAGTTTTAACACCGCAAGACTAACGTTGAATCAGTTTTTTAGGCTGCAATCGCCCATTAAGACTAACCGCACCCAACCCAAGAAAGTTACCTTGCTCATCTATTAAGCGAATATCTACGGGTATTTCATATTCCAATGGCTGGACTTTATCATTCTGATTATTGGTTGCACTTATAGGATTAGATGACTGGTTAATAACTTCCGATATATAACCTCTGATATCTTCCGTCAGCTGTTCAAATACGTTTAGGCGCTGACCCATATGCACGCGAGCACACTGTTCAGTCGTCAATGTCAGCTCGGCATCAATATCAATGCAAGCGTCAATGGCTAATAAATAAGACTGTCGACTGTCTAACGCCATCTCTTCTAATGCTGATAAAGCAATCGCTTCCTCAATGTTGAAATTGCCAACTTGCGTACGTCGTAACGCAGTCAAATGCCCCAGCGTTCCCATTACTTTAGCGATATCTTCACCCAGTACGCGCACGTAAGTGCCTTTGGTACAAGTGACCGTCAATTGAATCTGCGTATCATCGATGGCTTCGAGGTTAATCGCCTTGAGAATAATATCTCTTGGCTCTCTCTCTATTTCGATACCAGCACGAGCATATTCATATAGTTTTTTGCCATCTTTTTTTAGGGCAGAATACATCGGTGGTATCTGCTTCTGGGCACCCGAAAACTGTTGGGCAACCTTGTCTAATAGCGCATCGTCAAATTTTGGAATAGGTGCTTGTGCTACGATTTGCCCGTCGGCATCGCCTGTATCTGTCTGGCTACCAAGTAAAATAGTCGCTTGATAGGATTTGTCCGCATCAAGTTGATAATGGCTAAACTTCGTCGCCTCACCCATACAAATAGGCAGAAGCCCCGTTGCCATGGGATCAAGTGTACCCGTATGACCGGCTTTTTTGCTATCGTGTATCGGTGATTTAAACAGATACTTCACCTTTGACACCACTTGCTGCGAGGTCATACCTTTAGGCTTATCCACTAAGATAACACCAGAGACTTTTATTTTATCAGCCATCTTATTGGCTTTTTTGTCAGCTTGATTGGGCGGTCTAGACATAATGGCTTTTACTCTTTGATTTCTTACTCATCGTTCTCGTTTTGCTCAGTTTTGGTGACCGCCTGATTAATCAAGTCCATCATATAGTTACCACGAGCGGTGACTTCATCATAATGAAAGCGCAAGCGCGGCGTGGTACGTGTTTTCAGGCTGTGGCTCAACTCCGTACGTAAAAACCCAGCGGCTTTATTGAGTACTTTGATGCTTTCTTCGTGGTTGGTCTTGGTCATAGCATCATTAAGCTCAGGCTCCATGATGGTGACGTAGACATCAGCATAGCCTAAATCTGGGCTGACCTTAACACTAGAGATTGTGACAAAACCTGTTAAACGAGGATCGTTGACTTCGTCACGAATGAGGACCGCAAGCTCGCGCTGAATTTGATCAGCCAAACGTTGTAAGCGTTGATTCATATTATTACCTTATTTTTTATATGGCTCGTCTTCATTCATTAATTAACTAACATATTTGTTTATCAATAAATTGAAGACTGTAAATTTGAAGACTAATAGTTGTCAAAAAAGGCCTAGCAGGATGTACCTGTTAGGCCTAAGTACAGCTGAATATTCATAAGATAGCTGGTTATTTATGTGATGCTTAATAAAGCAAGTTACATAACCAACTATCTTCGTTTTAAACAGTAACTTTAGATAGTACGTGCGAACTCTTGGATTTCAAAGACTTCGATTTTATCACCCGCTTCGACATCGTAGCCACGAACTGCAAGACCACATTCCATGCCAGTACGTACTTCATTGACGTCTTCTTTATAACGACGCAATGATTGCAAATGGCCAGTAAAGATAACTTGGTCATCACGTAAGACGCGGATAGGTTTGTTGCGATAAATCGTACCCTCAACCACCATACAACCAGCAGCTGCACCAAATTTACTAGAGCGGAATACTTCACGAACATCCGCCACACCCAAGATTTTCTCACGATGTTCTGGCGCGAGCATACCGCTCATGGCTGCTTTAACATCATCAATCAAGCCATAGATAACACTGTAATAGCGAATATCCATATTAGCCGCGTCAGCTTTACGACGGGCGGTCGCATCTGCTCGGACATTGAAGCCTAATAGTACTGCTTCGCTCGACTCTGCAAGGGTGACATCCGATTCAGAGATAGGGCCAACGCCGGAGCTAATCACTCTGACTTTTACTTCATCAGTTGATAGCTCGTTCAATGCAGCAAGTAATGCTTCAAGTGAACCACGAACATCTGTTTTCAATACGATGTTTAAGAATGATACATCACCTTGTTCCATCTGATCGAACATACTCTCTAAACGCATGGCGTTCTGGCGTTCAAGTTGACGCTCACGCTCACGGTTGGTTCTAAAGTCCGCCACTTCACGAGCTTTTTTCTCATCCGTTACGACTAAGAATTCACTACCAGCCGCTGGCGTTTCAGGCAAACCTAAAATCTCCACAGGGATAGAAGGACCAGCGGTTTTGATACGCTGACCACTCTCATTAGTCATCGCACGAACTTTACCATAATGTTCGCCGGCTAAGACCAAGTCACCTTGCTTTAAGGTACCTTTTTTGACTAGAACACTAACAACAGGGCCACGACCTTTCTCAAGTCTTGATTCAATGACCACACCTTGCGCCGCGCCATCTAATGGTGCTTCTAATTCCATCAATTCAGCTTGGAGGCTAATGAATTCCAATAGCTCGTCGATACCTTCGCCAGTTTTGGCTGAGATACGCGCCATTGGGGTATCGCCGCCCCATTCTTCTGATACCACTTCTTTCGTGGTTAACTCGTTTAAGACACGATCTGGATCAGCACTTGGCTTATCCATTTTGTTGATAGCAACAATGATAGGTGTGCCAGCAGCACGAGCATGATCAATCGCTTCTGCAGTTTGTGGCATCATACCGTCATCAGCAGCAACAACGATTACGACGATATCTGTCGCTTGGGCACCGCGTGAACGCATGGCACTAAAAGCTGCGTGACCTGGGGTATCAAGGAAAGTAATCACACCGCGATCTGTTTTTACATGGTAAGCACCGATATGCTGGGTAATACCACCAGCTTCGCCAGTCGCAACCTTAGTTTCACGGATTTTATCGAGTAGTGATGTTTTACCATGGTCAACGTGACCCATGATAGTAACCACTGGTGGACGCGTTTGGATATTACTGCTGCGTTCATCAACGGCATATTGTAGATCATCTTCAACTTTGGTATCGCTGACTGGTACAGGGTTGTGACCCATCTCTTCAACAAGTAGACTGGCTGTTGCTTGATCAATCATATCTGATTCACGAGCCATTTCACCCATTTTCATCAGCAATTTAGTCACTTCACGAGCTTTAACCGCCATACGCTGAGCGAGATCTGCTACTGTGATTTGCTCACTAATCTCAACATCATAAATAATTTTATCAAGCGGCTTTTCAAACTTATGCTGTGTCGACTGACTTGAACGTAAACCATTTTTACGGTTTTTGATTTCACGCTCATCTTGATTCTTACGGCGACGACCACGAGCTCCAGTGCTGCTTGCACCGCGCTTGATTTCACGACGTTCTTTTTCAAACGATTCTTCTAACGCATCACCGACTAGACCTTCTGCCAGTGGCTCGTCTTTACGAACTTCAGCAGCAGGCTGATCCGTATATTGACCCGCCATTTTACGCATTTGCTCAAGCGTACGTTTTTGCGCTTCTTTCGCTTGGGCTTGACGAGTTTCTGTTTCGATTTGACGTAAACGATTCTCTTCTTTTTCACGTACTTCGCGAGCTTTGCGCTCAGCTGCCGTTTCAACTTTTGGTTTGGTTGCAGCGACTTTTTTCTTCGGCTGTTCTTTTGGCTTAACTTCAACAGCGGCTTTACCACCTTTTTTCACAACCACTGAGGTTGAGATATCGTCATTCTTGTCGTCTGATTTTTTGCTAGAGCCTAAGCTTGCACGCATTGCCGCTAAGGTTGCTGCTTGACGCTCTTCAGACTTTTTCTTGATGGCAGCACGCTCTTCAGCATCTTTAGCAGCACGCTCTTGCGATTCAATCATCGCTTGCTCACGCGCAGCCAATTCTTCAGCCATTTTCTCTGGATCAGGCTTTTCGAATACTTTCTTTTTACGCACTTCAACATTGACACTCTTAGATTTTCCTGAAGAGCCGGTCACACGCGCGGTGCTAGTTGTCTTAGACTTCAGACTAATACGACGCTTTTCTTGCTGACCATGACTTTGTTTTAAATACGTCACCAGTTTTTCTTGCTCAACCTCAGTAACTAAGTCATCTTCTGCGCGAGTAGGCAGTCCAGCATCTACCAGTTGCTGTTGTACAGCACTCGTAGTTTTGCCTACCATATCTGCCAGTTCTTTGACGGTCTTATCTGCCATTTAATATCACCTACTGTCTATTATTTGCTATATGTTCAATTCAGTTGTTGGCTACAAATGATTGGGGTAAGGCTGGTATTTGTATTGCAATCATACCAACACTTTATTATCGATAGCATATCACCAAAAGACAGCGATATGCAGTCACCGCTTATTCATTGAACCAAGATTCCCGAGCTTTCATGATGAGTTTTCCTGCGGTTTCAGTATCTAATCCTTCGATATCTTCTAAATCGAAGACGGCTTGTTCTGCCAAGTCATCAACGGTGATGATGTCTTTTTGTGCCATTTTATAAGCCCAGCTGACGGTCATACCCTCAAGATCTTGTAACTCTTGACTTGGCTCTTTCATGTTTTGTTGTTTAAATAATTCATCTGCAATGACTACTTCTTTGGCGCGCTCTTGAATCATATCAATCGCTTCATCATCTAAACCCTCTATATCATAAAAGGTTTCGACTGGTACATAAGCCACTTCTTCGATACTGGTAAAACCAATATCAACAAGCGCATGCGCTAAGTCGCGATCCACCTCTAAACGCTCATAGAATAATTCGATGAATGCTTTAGATTCGTTTTCTTGACGCTGTTGATACTCTTCTTCTAGCATCATATTAAGCTTGTAGCCCGTAAGCTCGGACGCCAAACGGACGTTTTGACCTTGTGAGCCAATCGCGCGCGCCAACTGATCGTTGGTACTGAAGATAATATCGGCCATCTGCATGTCTTCATCTAAAATAATACTGCTGACATCAGCTGGCTCTAAAGAACTGATAATGAATTGTGCTGGATCATCTGACCACACCACCACATCAATACGTTCGCCATCAAGTTCTTGCTGTACCGCTTGAATACGCGTACCACGCATACCGATACAAGCACCAACAGGGTCGATACGATGATCGTTAGTCTTCACCGCTATTTTAGCACGAGTACCTGGCAAGCGAGCGACGTTACGGATTTCAATAATTTGTTCTGCAATCTCAGGCACTTCTTTTTGCATCAAGGCTGAAAGCATCTCAGGATGGGTACGTGACAACAATAGCTGTGCACCGCGGTTTTCACGGTTGACATGATACAAGATAGCATTGATGCGCGATTTTGCACGCAGCTGCTCACGTGGCAACATCTGATCGCGTGAAAGATAACCTTCTGCGTTGTCACCTAAATCGATAATATAACCATCACGAGTTTGCTTTTTGACTTCGCCGTACATCATCTCACCAACACGTGGCTCAAAAGCATCGGCTACGAGCGCGCGCTCAGCTTCACGAATTTTTTGAATGATAACTTGTTTGGCTTGAGTCGCCGCAATACGACCAAACTCAATCGATTCGATTTGCTCTTCTTTAACATCACCAATAGACCATTCATCTTGATCAAGGTCAGTAATTGCTAACTGACAGGCAGGCATTTCGTGATCTTCATCTGCAACCACTGTCCAGTAACGATAAGTATCGTAATCGCCCGTTGTACGGTCGATGGCAACCCGTACGGCCACTTCAGGCTGTTCGGTGTATACTTTTTTCTTCGTCGATACCACTAAAGCGTCTTCGATGGCTTCAAAGATATCTTCAGGATTTAAGCCCTTTTCATTACTGACAGTTTCTACTACCGTTAAGATTTCACGACTCATACTATACCTGTCCTATCATTTTTTAATTGACTTAAATTTTATAATTTATGACTTGCTATATATTTTCACCGTAAGCTATCTAAGCTATTTGGAGACTACGCTATTTGAAGAGTAAGCTATTAGAGAGTAAAGTTTTAAAGATTAAGCATCTTCATAAACCAAATTGGCTTTATCGATATTACTTAACGCAATTTCAAACTGCTCACCATCACTTGACGTCAGTTTCAAGGTGTTTGCATCAATACTATCTAGAGTACCAGTGGCTTTACGGCGTTTTTGATCGCCATCACCGATCGCTTGTATCAAACGCAAGCTAACGGTTTGACCCACATAAGCATGCATCTGCTCATCTGAGAAAAAAGCACGGTCAAAACCTGGCGAAGACACTTCTAAAATATACTCACCAGCGATAGGATCATGAACCTCAAGGATACCGCTCACTTGATGGTTCACCGCAGCACAGTCTTCGATGGTCACGTGCTTATCTTGGGCTTGCTCTTCTGGCAGCGCCTCAATATAAATACGTAACAAAGAGCGATTGCCTTGTGGCGCGAATTCTATGCCCCACAATGCCACATCACAAGCGGCGACGGCAGGGGCAATAATATTGGTCAGTTCTGCAACTTTGGTCGAAAGCTTCATAATCTATTTATATTTTCCTATTCACTTATCTATCGTACTTAATAAACTGTTTTAAAGTCTTTGCTTATCTCTGCCATCATATAACGCCAATCTCAACTTATCGTAGGCTTTTGATTTTTATAGAATTTAAAATTCTAATTGTTTTAACTGAAATTTTAAAAACTAAGTAAACCAATACCTTAGAAAAATAAGTTGAGAGTGGGGTATCATATAGTATTTATTTAACCATAAGAGACACTGTCATTGTTTTATTTTTAAATCACAAACCTATCATTATTATATAGGCCATTATCATAGAGACGCTGTGTATTTATATGAGGATGAGCGTATAAAACATCAAGCTCAGCCAAACCATGCTTTTATTATTCATAAAGCAGTACTATCGATAAAAGAGTGAGGAGTAAAAGAGTACTAAAAAATAGTTTGCTTAAGAAACGTCACTCTAATGACGACGAGTAATGACAAGCTACCATAAATGGCGTCGTACTCTATAGGCCTAGAGCTTAGCATAAGTAGGATAGATACCGCGATAACGCCAATCATCAGATACAAAAAAACCCACAAACATAATGGTGGGCTAATCGGTACTGACAAATTTAGCGTGCAATACATCAGTATAAAAAATGGTAGCGGGGGCTGGATTTGAACCAACGACCTTCGGGTTATGAGCCCGACGAGCTACCAGACTGCTCCACCCCGCATCAATCTAGAACGCGTATTATAGGGAGGTTTTATAGAAGTGTCAATACTTATTTAAAAATAATTTAAAATAAAGTATTTAACTCGATCAACTCTCTTAATACGATACTACCTTAACAGCTTTATACTTTGAAATATATCAATTTAAAAAACTAATACTTCAAAACTTGGTGCGATTGGGGGGACTTGAACCCCCACAGCTTGCGCCACCACCCCCTCAAGATGGCGTGTCTACCAATTCCACCACAATCGCATTCTTCTCACTGCTCTGTTTTCTAACCTTTACTCTATTTTAATAGATGCTTTAAGGTAGGCACCAATAGACAAAGACTTGTAAAAACAGAAAAGCATTGTAAATCTAACGCCTTAAAATAGCAAGCGTTGCCTATTCAAAAACGCTTACGAAAAAATAACTATTCAGGGTTTTGAGTCAAAGGGCGTGGTGTTTGTGGTGCTGAAACCGGCGCATCTAAACGAAACTGATCTTCTGCCTGCTTACGAGCATGAACCGCAAGAGTCATACTGGTGATAAAAAATATGACCGTAAGCACCGCAGTCGCACGCGTCAAGAAGTTAGCCGTTCCTGCTGCACCAAATACAGTGCCTGAAGAGCCAGCACCAAACGAAGCCCCAGCGTCTGCCCCTTTGCCATGCTGTATCAAAATCAAGCCGATCATGGCAATCGCCACGATAATGTGCAGGGCTAATATAAACGTAAACATGGTGGCCTCTTTTGCCGCGTAATGACGACTGATAACGGAAAATAAATCTTAAGGTTAATGGTGATAGCAATTAGCGCGCAATAACGCCAATTCGATTGTGTTAAATAAGGCGCATTGTACACGATTGCAAGGGCACTGTTAAACCTACTTTTGCCAACTGATAAAGACATTTTATATACGCATGAGATATTTATTAGCTGTATTTTGCTTATATTAACTAAATATTTGCACTACTAAAGGCTTTGGCAATCATCAAAAAACTTTCGGCCTTTAATGAAGCGCCGCCGACCAATGCACCGTCAATCATAGGATCTGAGGCAAAGCTATCGGCATTATCAGCATTGACACTACCTCCATATAAAACAGTCATTGAATCAATGGCTTCGGCAAAACTGGCCATCTTTTGCTTAATATGCTGGTGGGTTTTACTGACTTCAGCCACGGTCGGTACTTTGCCAGTGCCAATCGCCCAGACTGGCTCGTAAGCAATGATTAGGCGCTCAGGTAATGATGCTATCAGGTCTGGCTGCTGGGCAAGCAAGTCTTTAATAACCGATAACTGGGTATCGATGACGTCAAGCGTTTGCTTAGCATCGTATTGCGCTTGGGTTTCCCCAATACAAAGTATCGCACCTAAGTTATGCGTCAGTGCATGCGTCAGCTTTTTTACTAGGCTATCATTAGATTCGCTATGGTATTGACGGCGCTCAGAGTGTCCAAGTATCGTCCACGTTGCGCCAGTATCTGCCACTTGCTGCGCTGAGCAATCACCCGTATACGCGCCAGTGCTCGCACTGTGAGCGCTGATATCTTGAGCCGCACTAAGTATTGAACTGCCTTTTAAACGTGCACTCACAGCCGCCAGATGAATACAGCTCGGCGCCACCATTAACGTGCATCGTTTCGATACCTCTATAGCGGCTTGTATAGCGGCTTGCTTTTCGGCATCAACTGCCACCAATAAATCGTCTAATAACACATTGACGTCGTGGCTCGTTGCTGGATTTTGTTTCCAATTGCCAATTACCCAAGCTTGCATACCTATCTACCTTGTCTCATGTATTCATGCCAATGCGGCTGATATGCGCGCCAGTATAACAAATAATTCACAAGTGCTATAGTATAGTGCTGCCCAAATCAAAACAGAGCTTTACGGTTAGGGTGGGTTAAATAGCCGACCATGGTATTGATAAAAAACAGCTATATATAATTGACTCACCTTTAAAAGGCTATAGTACTGCTGAGATTAATTTTTCATAACCTCCATCTACGCAGGCATAGCAAGCAAAATCTATTCTAATAGCGCGTTATAGTATTTATTTTATTTAGGTCTGATTGTAGTCTGGTTTTATATTTTTACGCTGTGTTTGCGCTATTGATATATTTTCACCAGCTATCCATTTAATGGTCTATATACAGCCTTTAAAATAAAGCCTTCAAAGTGAAGTAAAGTCCTATATTATATTGATAGAAAACCAAACACTGCCTATTCATAAAAAAGCATCACTATAAA
>NZ_JBQSXN010000066.1:0-17249 GCF_052378235.1 Psychrobacter sp. AOP3-A1-26 | reverse complement strand
GTGTGGGGCAATATAACAGCTATGTTAATATTATGTACGATATTTGTGTTGTTTATAACAATAATTTTATTTTTTGTACTTATGATAAACTATTTGTTATGCGTTATAGTTTAATTAATCTCTAACGCCTTAGTGCGCTTTTGGGTTATCTGCCTCAGTAATGATAGCGTCTTTGTTATTTACTCTATGGTGATTTGCATGAGAGTCATCACCGATATCTTGAGGAATAATGATTTCATTGTTGCGATCATCGCACTCTATGTCGCTGTCTTTATCATAAGTCATGGGATCAAAGCGCGGTGTGTGGTTATCTGTCTCTAAATGGTTTTTAGACAAATGACTGGGTGTCGCTAAACCAGAATTTCTAAAAAATTTTGATTTACCATGTTTGCCAAAACCCAATTTTTCATCGTCTGGTTTTTTACGTGGTTCACTATTGGCAAAAATAGTATTCAATGGGATATTTAATTGCTCTTTAGCGTAGGCTTCCGTATTTTCAAACCGATTGATCAATAAACTGAGCCAAGGTTTTTGGTCTTCGGGATTCATCTCATCAAGTTCATCCTTAATCGGTAGAGGATAGGGTAGGGTGCGATAAAAATCCCATAAGGTCATATTGCCTAAGTCTTTTTTGAGGACATAATCATCATTTTCAGTCATGGTAATGAGATTGCTGTCTTGTAGGTAGTTAATATAGGTATACCACTTCGGCAGCTCTTTGCGCCCCAATACACTACGCAGTGCTGGTTCGCTGACAGCCTCACCTTTTAGATGATGGGTGTACAGTAGGTTTAGCATGTCTAATAAGCTGAGTAATGGGTGGCGAGGATAGACCTCTTCAGTTTCAAAAATAGTGAGGGTATAGCTAATTTCAACGCCCAATAGAATAAGATTCCATGATAAATAAATCCATAATAAAAATATGGGCAGCGCGGCAAAAGCCCCGTAAATAGCTTCATAACTGGTAAAGTTGGCCATTACCGTACCAAACAGATGCTTCATCAGCTCAAATACAATGGCGACAAATAATCCAGCGATCGCAGCATTTTTTACGGGTACGCGTGCTTTAGGGATAAACCAATACATGCCAATAAATCCAGCGACGGTGATACCAATCGATACTGCTTGTACCCAAAAAGACCAATCAATACCGTAGCCTGCGATTTGTTGATTTAAAA
Source organism: Psychrobacter sp. AOP3-A1-26 (assembly GCF_052378235.1). NCBI lineage: Bacteria > Pseudomonadati > Pseudomonadota > Gammaproteobacteria > Moraxellales > Moraxellaceae > Psychrobacter > Psychrobacter sp. AOP3-A1-26. The sequence goes on along the minus strand of NZ_JBQSXN010000066.1, from coordinate 16,071 downwards.
AGCTTAAGCTTTGTACCGCACTGGAGGCGATGAATGCTGTACCTAACACCAGTGGCCCTAAAGTAACGATAGTCCAGTAGCGCAGCATGCTTTTGATACCACCCGAACGGTCTTCTACTCGCCAGATTTGGTTAAAAGCACGCTCAATGGTCGTCAAGGTCATAATAGTGGTAAAAAACAACACCATCGCACCAATGATGGTTAGGTTAGACGATTTTTCAGCGAAGTTATTGATGTACTCACTGACTTGCAGACTAGATTGTGGCAGCAAGTTATTATAGATTACCTCATAAATCTGTGCCCTGACAGAAGCGAGTGCTGGTACTGATGAAAGGATCATCAGTAGTACGGTCAATATAGGAACAATCGATAGCATGGTGGTGTAGGTTAGCGAGGCGGCTTTTTGTTGGCAATTGTCTTCCAAAAAGTGCCTAGCTAAGAATCGTAAAAACTGAAACCAGCGTTGTTGTAAAAACGGGATTTTTTTAGATAGATTTTCCATATTGACCATTTAGCAGGTATTAGAGTGACAGTAGTGTAACAAAAATATGCCGTTATCATCTGCCATTTAATTGTGTCGAATTGCATAGCGATATCGCTTACAGAGTGTTAGTCGCTATAATATATAGCGCGGCAGTTTGCATGTCAGTGAACGACTCGGGCATAATGTGCCCATATATCTACGCTGCTAGCTAATTGTCAGATACAGGTAGTGTCTTGAAGTTTATGGCATCGTCAAAGACTCAAAGACATAGAGGTTGCTGCAGAAAACTATGTTAATAATTTTATGAGGAAGTTTTGCTAATGAGTCAGACCGCCCCTTATGTTTTGGTGCTCTATTATTCAAATTATGGTACGACAAAAACATTAGCCTATGCTATCGCTCAAGGAATTGAAGATGCTGGCATGACAGCTCGTATTCGTACGGTGCCGACGGTAGCGCCCGAAACCACCGCGAGTAAGCCAAGTATCCCTGATGAAGGCGACTTATATTGCACCATGGATGATTTAAAAGACTGTCTAGGTTTAGCACTTGGTAGTCCGACGCACTTTGGCAACATGGCTGCACCTATGAAGTATTTTTGGGACAATACAGTCACATTGTGGCTGGCCGGTAATTTACAAAATAAACCCGCCGCTGTATTTACTGCCACCGGTTCGATGCATGGTGGACAAGAGACGACGCTACTAACGATGATGATGCCACTATTGCACCACGGCATGATGATTGTGGGTGTGCCATATGCTGAGCCCGCACTCAATCGTACCAGTCGTGGTGGATCGCCTTATGGGGCAAGCCACGTCAGCGGTGCTGCACATGATCAGGCGGTGTCTGCTGATGAGCGTGAACTGGCCATTGCTCAAGGGCGTCGCTTAGCCATTAGTGCCAAAGCGTTAGTCCAAGCAAATTGGCGCTAAGCAGTTTTATTGATAAGGAAAGATAGCTCTCTCATGCCAAATACTTCTGATCGTTCCGATCAAACACCTGCTACCAACACTGGCAAACTCGTTAAACCCAGTAAGCCTATCGCGCCCATCCGCCAGCGTTTAATGGTCACTTGGTTGGTCTGGCTGGCTTTTAGATTAATAGCTCTGCCTATTTTAATAAACATTTTTAATACTAGCAGCCCAGATATAGTGGGCGGCATCGCTTGGCAAGCGCTATGGTTGGTACCAGCGTTTGTCTTAACGCCGTCGATATTACGTGGACGTTCGCCCTATGCGCTATTGATAGGCAGTATGTTTACCTTGGTTTATTTGGGTGCGAGTGGTGTGGTACTGTTTACCCGTGCTTATGGCAGTAGTTGGGCTGAGATAGTGGTTTATCTGCTGGACTTCCTTCTATTGTTTGCCATCAATGTCTGGTTGTTTGTTTTATTGAAGCGTCTGCCGTCGATGAATAACGTCGTCAAACAACCGCGTTCACGTTAGCGGTTTCATTCACTACTCATAAATAATATTAAAATAAAAAAGCGGCGCTCTAATTAGAGCGCCGCTTTTTATCATGAAATGCATTTTTAGATATCCTGCTTTTTACAGACAGGTCTATTAATTAAGCTTGGTTAATTCTAGATCCATTTTTTTGCCATCATTAATTTGGCTGACTTTAACGGGTAAGTAATCTAAGCTTGGTGCCAGCCAAAAACTGGTAGAGCGGCTGTTGTCATCATGGATACGGTCGACACGCACGGTATCAAATGTTCCTGCTGGTACGGTAATTTTAGTATTACCCGATTTTTTAAAGGGTGTTTTCTCAATTTTGTCTTTTTTCGCCATGTAGTAATTACCAGAGAATTTACCATTCAATAAATCTTGGCGAATTTGTACTTCTAAACTCAAGTCATCAAAGGCTTGTTGCGCCATATTCATGGTAGTCGATTTGCCTTTATAGTTACTCACGACTTTTTTGCTACTCGGGTTAAAGTCCAGTTTATGGGTTCGACCGATACCCAATAGTTTATAAGTGGTACTGGCTTGGGTTGGGCTAACATTATTACCATTTATGGTAAAGGTGCTGTTTTGTGACGCCGTTGCGACACCTGCCACACGTGCATTGACATTATATTTCCAGGTATTACCTGATTTGTTTAAGGTACGCGTGGCAATACCTTTATATTTATCTTCGACGGTAAAGCTATAGTTGGTGCTTGAAGGTTCAATGTTTTTTGCGCTGGCAAGGGTAGGTGCGGTCATACTCAAAACTCCGATAGCAGCAATGCTGGCGCCAGTGGTTAAAGCGGTTAAAAATTTAGATTTATAAGGCTTGGTGTTATTAGAGTCAGCACTGATTGATTTTTGCTTCATTGATAAAAAACTCATGGATATTCCTTAAACAATTTAGATAAATAGCTTACCAGTATATAGATAGCCTATAAGATAATTTTGAATGGTAGTAACGATTGTTTTATAAGTGTTGTTATGGTCTCACAGACTATAATGGTTATACAATGTTACATTTTCAAGAGGAGAGCCATACGCTGACGTGTGGCTCTTGTAGCTGATGTTACTGAACGAGATACCGCTATTACTCTGAGTAACTTGCTGTAAATTGAGTAAAAAACAGCGAGTAAAATAGCTGATATGTAGAGTCAATAGCGCTATTTCTTATATAGTCTTATGATGGATTGTATACGCGCATTAATGGCTCTATTTTTGGACCTTGTAAGCAATCTCGTCTCGCTTACAGATAAACATGCTATCAATTGAAAAATTCTTGTAAATTTTTGGGCTTTACACTTGAAGCGTACTGTCCATGCCCCCACTTTTTGAAACAAGCTCGACGCTTATCTTTATTACAAGGTTTCTAGAAAACAGCTTTTAAAAGATAAGTATTGAGACAATCAAACCAAATAAATTTTTCATTTAAACAATTAACTTATTGGAGACATATTGATGAATATTCGTCCTTTACATGATCGTATTGTTGTCCGCCGCATAGAAGAAGAAACAAAAACGGCTGGTGGTATCTTGCTTCCTGGTTCTGCGCAAGAAAAGCCTTCACAAGGTGAAGTGCTCGCAACTGGTAACGGTCAGATTCGTGACAACGGTGAAACTCGCGCGTTAGATGTAAAAGCTGGCGACAAAGTTTTGTTCGGTCAATATGCTGGTCAAACCGTGAAAGTTGACGGCGAAGAGCTACTTATTATGAAAGAAGCTGATGTATTGGGTGTGCTAGAAGGCTAGTCCTTTTTGAGTGTTTCTATACTCAGCATATTTATAACAATACTAAATCAACTCATTCAATTGCATTCTCATACTTATAATAGTGGAGTAATTTAACATGGCAAAAGACGTAAAATTCGGCATTGATGCCCGTAAACAAATGATGGACGGCGTAAACGTTCTAGCAAACGCGGTAAAAGTAACGTTAGGCCCTAAAGGTCGTAACGTGGTAATTGATAAATCTTTTGGCGCGCCAACCATCACTAAAGATGGTGTTTCGGTTGCCAAAGAAATCGAACTTGAAAACAAGTTTGAAAACATGGGCGCGCAATTGGTTCGTGAAGTTGCTAGCCGCACCAACGATGTTGCTGGTGATGGTACAACCACAGCGACCGTATTGGCGCAATCAATCTTGCAAGAAGGCATGAAATCAGTTGCTGCTGGCATGAACCCGATGGATCTAAAACGCGGCATCGATAAAGCCGTTCGTGCAGCGGTTGAGCAAATCCATGAATTATCGACCCCAGCGGACGATTCAAAAGCAATCGCTCAAGTAGGTTCTATCTCTGCCAACTCAGACACCAAAATCGGTGAGCTGATTGCCCAAGCGATGCAAAAAGTCGGTAAGCAAGGTGTGATTACCGTGGAAGAAGGTTCAAGCTTTGAAGATACCTTAGAAGTTGTAGAAGGTATGCAGTTTGACCGTGGTTATATCAGCCCTTACTTTGCTAATAAGCAAGACAGCTTAACCGCTGAGTTTGAAAACCCATATATCTTATTGGTTGACAAAAAAATCAGCAATATCCGTGAAATCGTGCCATTACTTGAGCAAGTGATGCAACAAAGCAAGCCGTTGTTGATTATTGCTGAAGACGTCGAAAACGAAGCACTAGCGACATTGGTTGTCAACAACATGCGCGGCGGCTTAAAAACTTGTGCGGTAAAAGCACCAGGTTTTGGCGATCGTCGTAAAGCGATGCTAGAAGATATCGCAACGCTAACGGGCGGCACGGTTATCTCTGAAGAGATTGGCCTAAGCCTAGAAAATGCGACCCTTGAGCAATTGGGTACCGCTAAGAAAGTCACTGTCGGTAAAGAAAACACCGTAATCGTTGATGGCGCTGGCAACACCGCTGATATTGAAAACCGTGTTGAATCTATCAAACGTCAAGTTGAAGAATCAACGTCTGACTACGATAAAGAAAAGCTTCAAGAGCGTATGGCGAAACTGGCTGGCGGCGTTGCCGTTATCAAAGTTGGCGCGGCGACTGAAACTGAAATGAAAGAGAAAAAAGATCGTGTTGATGATGCGCTACATGCGACTCGTGCAGCGGTCGAAGAAGGCGTTGTGCCTGGTGGTGGTGTTGCGCTAGTTCGTGCGATGAATGCATTGTCTGAGCTACGTGGTGATAACGACGACCAAAACGCCGGTATCAATATCTTACGTCGCGCGATGGAAGCACCACTGCGTCAAATCGTGACCAACTCAGGCGAAGAAGCGTCAGTTGTGGTTAACGAAGTGAAGAGTGGTAGCGGCAACTATGGTTACAACGCGGCTTCTGGCGAATACGGCGATATGCTTGACATGGGTATTCTTGACCCAGCAAAAGTAGCTCGTTCAGCGCTAGAAAACGCGGCATCTGTAGCCGGCCTCATGCTTACTACTGAAGTCATGATTACTGATTTACCGCAAAGTGATGACGGTATGGCTGCTATGGGCGGCGGTGCTGGTGGAATGGGCGGTATGGGTGGAATGGGCGGCATGATGTAGTTTATGCCTCGACTGAATTTGTACGATGTTGTTGACCTCGTTCGATGTACGTGATGTACAATCTTTACTCGGTCGCCTAATCGTACTGCTTTAGTCAAACCATAAATGCTTGTTAAACCTAGTTTAAATAAAACCCCGATAGGCTTTGGCTTATCGGGGTTTTTTATGCAAATTAGATCTATCTTTTAAAAACTATAGTCAGTGAGAAGCAATATTGCTACATCACGTACTGCAGGTACCGTTTTTTCTTGCTTGCTGTGCCTACGCAGACAGAGGCTGCAAAAAAACTATACCCGCAGTATCGTAGCGTTTTTAAAGTATTTTAACTATACTGATTCGCTTCATCGCGTCTAAACGTCCACGTTTTATCATCAGACGCCTCCGCACAATAATAATATCCTGCCAAATCAAACTTCTTAAGCTGCTCTGCCTTGGTCAGCTTATTGTCCGCGGCATATTTCACCATCAGTCCACGTGCTTTTTTGGCATAAAAGCTAATCACTTTATACGTGCCATTTTTTTCATCTTCAAACCGTGGCGTGATAATTTCTGCATGTAGCGCCTTTTTCTTTACAGATTTAAAATACTCGTTAGAAGCTAAATTTACCAGTACTTTATCATCGCTATCAGCCATAGCCATGCGCAAATTGATAGTATTGGTCACTTCTTCACCCCAAAATTCATATAGATTATCCCCACGCTCATTTTTGAGCTTGGTGCCCATCTCAAGTCGATACGGCTGTATTAAGTCGAGCGGTTTGAGCACACCATACAGCCCTGACAGAATCCCCAAATGCTCATTGACGTAAATAGCCGTGTCCTTATCCATGCCATACATATCAAGACCTGTATAGACATCGCCATCAAACAAATAACCCGCAGCTTTGGCGGTATTACCAGAGGCATCGTCCGTGAAGGGTTCATTATCACTCCAAGCCCAGTCTTGATTACGCTTGGCATTGAGCTGGGCTAAATCATCAGAAATGCTCATTAGCTCTTGTAAGTCAATCGGTTCTTTCGATTTCAAGTTTTTCATCAGGGTTTGCGAGTGTTCAATCAGCTCAGGCTGACTATAGTAGTTACCTAGATTTACAGGGATAGCCTCTGTCTCATTTAGAGATTTGGCAGGGGAGAGTAAAAAATACATCGTTATTCCTTATTATAATGAATCAATAACTATCACTATATAGTGTCCAACCTGCTTATTATAGGTCATCTACAAGTTTACCTTGACTTAGTGATAACCGTTTTGTAATTTCAATTATTAGCATATAAATATGTCAATATTGTAAATTTTGCGTGTATATTTATATGCTAGCAGCTTACAGGAATTAAATGAGTTATGAAAAACAAAAGTTTTTAATATAACAATAAAAGTTATGGGGATGGTGTAAGTACCCAACTTTTTATTTTACTTGTGGGTCATCATTAGGCAATGAAAGTTAGCGGATGATATCTTTATAATAAAAAGGCGTGATGGCAAAGTCGCTATCATTTATTAATTTGATAATCTTTGGTCTTAAATCCTGAACCAACAGAGACCAAAGATTTTTTTGTCCCCTGTACTTTTTAGATGTGAGTTGAGGGTGTTAAAAAGTAGTCATAAGCATAGTCATTAGACGTAAGGAGACGGTATGAAGATCGGTGTTATTAGTGCAGATAGCGCAAATGAAAGTCGGGTCGCGCTCACCCCAGACGCAGTAAAGAAATTACGTAAACTTGGATTTGAAGTCGTCATCCAGACAGGTGCCGGTCAAGCCGCCTATTATGCTGATGAATTGTATCAAGCGGCTGGAGCTGACATTGCCAACAGTAGTACCGACGTCGTCACCCAGTCGCAAATTATTACCACCGTCAATGATCTACCAACAGCGGTAACGGATAGCCTAACCTCTGGTCAAATTGTCATCGGCATGCTCGACCCGTATCGTAATACTCAGCTTGATAGCTATGCGGCCAAAGGTGCCACCGCCTTTGCCATGGAGCTGTTGCCGCGCACCTTATCACGGGCGCAGAATATGGATGTCTTATCCTCACAAGCCAACCTTGCCGGTTACAAAGCGGTATTGCTCGCCGCCAATGAATACTCGCGTCCGTTTCCCATGTTTATGACCTCAGCGGGAACCGTTAAGCCTGCCAAAGTGGTCATCTTAGGCGTTGGTGTGGCAGGTCTACAAGCCATTGCCACCGCCAAACGTTTAGGCGCCGTCGTTGAAGCCAGCGACTTGCGTCCGACCGCTCGCGAACAAGTAGAGTCATTAGGGGGTAAATGGCTTGATGTGCCGATGAGTGCCGAGGAAGCTGAGACCGCTAAGTCTACAGGCGGCTATGCGTGGACGCCATCAGAACAATATGTCAAAGACCAAGCGGCTGTCGTCGACAAAGCCTTAACCAATGCGGATATCGTCATCACCACGGCACAAATCCCTGGTCGCCAAGCCCCACGATTAGTACATAAAACCACGCTAGATAAAATGAAGGCAGGGTCTGTACTGATTGATATGGCAGCTGGAACAGGCGGTAACGTCGAAGGCAGCGTCCCTAATGAGACCATCACTACCGGCAACGGCGTACGTATCGTCGGAGCCGCCAACATTCCATCCATGCTGGCGGCACAGTCCTCAGACTTATATGCCAACAACCTGGTCAATTTTATCACCACCTTAATGGCGCCTGCCGCGACAGACGATGCCTCAGCAACTCAACTGGCACTCAACCTAGACATGGAAGATGAGATTCAGGGTGCATTAGCCGTGACCCATGACAATCAAGTACGTCTGGCTAAACGCTAAGCCTTACCCTTTATATTTTAAGCTTTGAGTCTCAACCATTCCATTGTCATACATTCGCCAGACACGAAACAATTTTTAGGAGGATAAGATGATTGCCACTATTTTAGCGGCAGCACCCAGTGGTGCCGCCATGAGTAGCACCCCATTTGTCGCGATTTTTACCGTATTTGTACTTGCTATTTTTGTGGGATATTACGTCGTTTGGGGCGTGACCCCAGCATTACATACGCCATTGATGGCGGTGACCAACGCCTTATCGAGTATTGTCATCGTCGGTGCGATGCTCCAAACCGTTAACATTGATGGGTCAGTATTTACCCCAACCAGTTTGCTTGGCGCTTTTGCGGTATTTTTAGCCAGTATCAATATCTTTGGTGGTTTTGCGGTGACCGAGCGGATGCTGGCCATGTTTAAACCAAAACCGAAAAAAGCACCGGCACTTGAAACTGGGACGACTGAGAATGGAGGCGACGCATGAGTGATTTAACCAATATGATTTCTGCTAATGCTGATTGGTTCTACTTAATTGGCGCCATTCTTTTTGTCTTAACCCTGCGTGGTTTATCTAGCCCAAAGACAGCGATTCGCGGTAACCGCTTGGGTATGGTTGCCATGGCGATTGCCGTCGCCACGACATTCTTCTTAGCCGAAGGTCCCGTCCTTTGGTTGATTATTGGAGCCATGGTACTAGGAGCTATTGTCGGCATGTGGAAGGCAAAAACTGTTGCCATGACTCAAATGCCAGAAACCGTCGCCTTGATGCATTCATTCGTTGGTTTGGCAGCAGTGGCGATTGCCTTGGCAACCGTACTGCATACGGAGCAACAGCATGGCACAGTGGCCCGTGTCGAATTGTTTATCGGTTGCTTTATCGGTGCGATTACTTTCTCAGCGTCGGTTTTTGCCTTTGGTAAATTGGCAGCGAAAAGCTGGGCGAAGACCTTGGTCGGCGGCTGGGTAAAGCCGGTACAAGCATTATTGTTTATTGCGATGATTGGCTTCGGGGGCGTCTATTTTGTCACCGATTCATTACCCGCGTTTTATGCCATGGCAGTGATTGCGGTCATCTTTGGCTGGATGTGGATTGCCCCAATCGGTGGCGGTGATATGCCCGTGGTGGTGTCGTTATTGAACTCGTTCTCAGGGTGGGCAGCAGCTGGTATTGGTTTTACCCTTGGCAACTCGATGCTGATTATCGCCGGTTCGCTGGTCGGTTCATCAGGGGCGATTTTATCTTACATCATGTGTAAAGCCATGAATCGCTCATTACTGAACGTCTTGTTCGGCGGTATGGGTACGTCAGCCGTCGCCGCAGGCGCAGATGATGGCGCACCGAAGAACTACAAAGCAGGGTCAGCAGAAGATGCTGGGTTCTTGATGTCCAATGCCAGCAACGTGGTGATTGTCCCCGGTTATGGTATGGCGCAAGGCCGCGCACAAAATGCGGTCAAAGAGCTGTATGAGCTGTTAAAAGAAGAAGGCGTCAATGTACGCTTTGCCATTCATCCGGTTGCTGGTCGTATGCCAGGACATATGAACGTATTATTGGCGGAAGCGGATGTGCCTTACGATGATATTCTTGAGATGGATGAAATTAACTCAGACTTTGCCAGTACCGATGTGGTGTTGGTTATCGGCGCAAACGATGTGGTCAACCCCTCTGCGAAAGATGATCCGTCGTCGCCAATCTTTGGGATGCCTATTCTAGAGGCCAGCAAAGCCCAAACGGTGATGGTGATTAAGCGCTCGATGAATACGGGTTATGCAGGGCTTGATAACAGCTTGTTCTATATGGACAAAACCATGATGATCTTTGGTGATGCCAAGAAGATGGTTGAAGAGATGGTACGTAGTATTAATGGTGCTCATTAATCTCTAGTATTGTAGTTAGTTCTACAGAAAATCGATACGTTGGTAGCACTCGTATCGGTTTTACAGTGAATCAACTATATGATAGCTAAACGATAATGTATAAAAAGTCTTTGTGTAAAAAGTCACTGCGGTGGCTTTTTTTGCGTTACAGTATGCCGCTTTTAGGGGCTTGGTATCAGAATTTGTAGTATCCATGTTTTCTATACAATCACTAATTATAAATAAGACTAAACAAGAGAGTCCTTTATGAATATGTTACTACGTTTTTTTATTATGACCAGTTTGCTCAAACAACAACTCAACCAGCAGGCAGTTAGCGAACATCTTAGTGTAGAAACCTTGATGACACCAACGGTGCGTCATTATCGAATACTACCGCATGACATGGGCTTTCGAGATCATTTGCCAAATTATCGCTACTTATCTTTTATAGAATTAAACATCACTAATTGGCTCATGTCGTGCTGTCATAAAAAAGGCATCAAAAACTTAGGCTGGATTATCGCTATGCAAGAGATGATCTACCTCAAAGAAATTAAGTTTCTGGATAAAATGACCGTAAATAGCACGCTTGTTGGCTGGGATAATAAATACGTCTATTTTGAAACGCGTTTCTTTGTCAAAAATCAATTAATGGGTGTGGGTATGACTAAGTTTGTTTTGACTGATAAAAAAGGTAAGTGTTTGCCAGCAATTTTGGACATGACAGGAGAGCAATTAAATGAGGTTATTAATTCGTGGAACAAGCATCAAGTAGCGGTTAAATCGGCTTAGTCATCAGTGACAGCATAACGAACTTGGCTATAATCATTTGATAAACTTTGATAGGATGGGGCTGAACTATTTTATAATACTATTTTACGAAAATAATTAAAAATTTAGGAGCCACTATGATCCCGCAAAAGTTAAAATGGACAGACAGCTTAGATATCGCCATTGAGCTGTATGAAAAATTTCCAGAAACCGATCCACAGTATATACGCTTTACCGATTTGCACCGCTGGGTGACCGAGCTTGAAGGCTTTGATGATGACCCACAAAAGTCAAACGAAGGCATCTTAGAAGCGATTCAAATGAATTGGATTGATGAGGCGGATTAGGTTAACGCTGCAACGTTAAGCGTTTTAAGCATTATTTTAAATAACTAATCGCATAAACATATAGGACAAGCTGCATCATGACTGCACAAATTAAAGAGCTGACCGAAGCGCAAGACTTTAAAGGTATCAGTGTTCGCACTACTAATAACGCAGAAATTAGCCACGATACCGCTAAGCTAGGTCGATTATGGCAAAAGTTTTATCAAAATCATGTCAGCCATCTTGCTGAGGGTGAAGATATTTACGGGGTTTACCATAACTATGAAAGCGAGGATTTAGTCGGTGCCTTCGATGTGGTAGCGAGTTGGAAGGTAGAGAACGAGCAAGCAGAAGGAGAGGGTGTGAACCTCCTTAGTGCTGAGAGTATTCTTAGTGCCGCTCATGATAGCGATGTCGTAACAGTCACTATTCCTGCTGGTAAGTATATGGTGTTTTCTGAAGAAGGTAGAATGCCTAATACGGTAATGAACGCGTGGGAAAAGGCTTGGGAATACTTCCATGATTCAAGTTGCGCGCATACACGAACTTACAACGTCGATTTTGAGCATTATATCGGTGGAAATCTAGAGTACGGTCAAGTTGATCTGTATGTTGGTATTGAATAATATAAACAACTGCTAAACGCTAAATCATAAAAAGCGCCATCTGATACAGAATTGGCGCTTTTTGCTTTTATTGATGATAATTAATCCAACAACAACCCTTCCAAAATTTTCTCATAAATCTGCGCCAATCTTCCCAAGTCATCTATTTCTACTTTTTCATCGACCTGATGAATTGTGGCATTACGCACGCCCAACTCAACCACTTGCGCACCTGTCGGAGCGATAAATCGTCCGTCCGACGTCCCACCTGAGGTGGATAAAGTGGTTTCTGTACCCGTGACAGATTTAATCGCACGCTGACAGGCGGCGACCAATTTACCTTTTGCGGTCAAAAATGGCAGACCAGATAACTTCCAATCAATCGCATAACTGGCTTTATTTTCTAAAAACTCACTGGCTTTGAAGTGCTTATCGAAAATAGCATGGGTTTTTGTTTTGAGCTCATCTTCGCTCGTTTCTGTTGAAAAGCGAAAGTTAAATATGACTTTTAAAGTTTCAGGTATGACGTTGGTCGCACCTGTTCCACTATTTATATTTGAAATTTGCAGCGACGTTGCAGGGAAGTAATCATTGCCAGTATCCCAAGTAGCGTCTGTCAATTCTGCTAATGCTGACATGGTGGCATGGATAGGGTTACTTGCCAAATGTGGGTAGGCGACATGACCTTGTTTACCACTGACGGTAAGTACTGCACCCAATGAACCACGGCGACCATTTTTAATGACATCGCCCAGCGTATCGGTACTTGATGGTTCACCAACGAGGCAATAAGTGATTTTTTCTTGACGCGCTTCTAATGCTTCTATTACTTTGACCGTACCATTAATTGATGGGCCTTCTTCATCGGCGGTAATCAAAAAGGCAATCGAGCCATTATGCTTAGGGTAATTGCTCACAAAACGCTCAGCCGCGATAGTAAAGGCGGCAATCCCCGTTTTCATATCAGCGGCACCGCGCGCCCACAGATAACCATCTGCAATAGTCGGGGTAAATGGCGGATAGGTCCAATTGTTTACGTCGCCTGTTGGCACCACATCGGTATGTCCCGCGAAGCAAATCACTGGATTGCCTTTTCCACGCCGCGCCCATAGATTTTTGACTTCAGTATGTTCGCCTTTTGCTTGTTTATCACCAAAATACATAAACTCACAGGCAAATCCTGCCTGCTCTAATCGTTTTGATAATATATCTTGGCAACCATCGTCATCTGGAGTGACTGAAGGGCGTTCGAGTAGGGTGATACTTAAGTCTAAGGTTTGTTGTTGATAGGTCGCCTGTTGACGAGCCGTTGTTTGATTATCCGTCTCAGACATGAGTAAACCTTTTATATGATAAATTGCAACGATAAATGCGCGTGAATAGGAGGGATTTTGGTATCAAGCGGGTTCGTTGATAAAGGGTATAAGATCATCACGGCGCATCCAAGTGGCGATAGAGTAACGTTGGCGATGGGCAATTTGTACTTGATGCTGGAGGTCGCTATCAAATATTATCAGTCGATTAGCAACAGGCATCACATTATGATGAATGCCGTGTTTATCGACGATTTCTAATGCGCCGCCATCATTGGCTGACCAATCATCATTGAGATAAAATACCGCCGAGATAACCCGCTCATCACGCCCAGCAGGATTGTCACTATGCCACTGATAACCAAAACCATTGGGGTAGCAGGCATAATGCGCCTCACTATAGCGAATACCGGCGAACAAACTGCGATTAAATAAAGCCGCAAGCGCATTAATACTTTGCAAATAGTAATAGCCAGCAAAGAAGTTTTCGGTAATCCAGCGGATTTTATCACCACGAATATCGCTGACGCGAATCCCTGCCGCTAGCTGGGCATCACGGTAATCAATAAAACCGCTTTCTGCTTGTAAGGCTAATAATGCATTACTTTCAAACACATCGTCAATAATTAACCAACCATCATTGACCAATTTATCCAGCTGCTTATCAGTCAGCCTGTCTTGCCACTGTATCTCAAAGTCAGATGGCTGCAATTCATGTTGGGTTGGTGGCTTTTGGCTAACATCGTCATCATGCGGGAACAGTAAAGGAGGGTTATCTTTACCTATCGGATTATCGACCACCAACTTTGTCACATCAAGATTGCTAATAATCTTCGTCATTTCGTCTCGCCGTTGTCAATCGCTTATCAATACACAGCCAATCAATATCTTTTTACCAAAACCATCGTTATCTTTTCTTCTGCCTATGCTACCATAGATGCAATTTTTCTTATTTAAAATTTTGAGATTATGAACTATAAACACGCCTACCACGCTGGTAACTTTGCTGATGTGGTTAAACACATTTTATTGGTACAACTGCTCAATCAATTGGGGCAAAAAAACAAACCTTTTTATGTGCTTGACGCTTATGGCGGCCGTGGACTGTATTCACTGAGCAGTGAAGAGTCGCGCAAAACGGGCGAGGCCAAAGGTGGTATTCAAGCTTTGCTAAATGCAGATATGGATAAAGCCCCTGCCGCTATCAAAGAGTATATAGAAGGTATCAAGCAAGCGCGCTTTACCTATGATAGCAAAGTCTACCCTGGCTCTCCTTGGTGGATTGCCCATCATATAGAGAATAGCTTGGTCAAACAGCCAGACGCTGGCGTACGCGGTGAAGCGTTTGAAGCCAAAGCCAGCGAATATGATGCGTTAAATTATCAGCTGCATAAATTGCCGATTGGTATTCACCATCGTGACGCCTTTGAAGGTATTACTGCGGTCATTCCGCCCAAAGAAAAGCGCGGTCTGATTTTTCTTGATCCTCCTTATGAGCAAGAGCATAAAGACTTTACCCGTTTGATCGACCTGTTAGTCGCTTCTTATAATAAATGGCCGCAAGGTACTTATGCGCTTTGGTTTCCAATTAAGAACATCGAAGCCGTTGAGCTATTTTATAAAAAGCTTAAGCGTACTGAAATGCGCCGCCAGCTGGTTTGTGAGCTAAATATTTATCCAAACGATGTGGCCGTTGGTCTTAACGGCACGGGTTTATTGGTTATCAATCCACCTTGGCAGTTTGACAATCATGCGCGTGAGATACTACGTTTCTTACAGCCTGCGCTAAAAGTAGCTGATGCTCCAGACTTAACGCCTGATAGCGCGACCAATGTGCGCTGGCTAGTCGGCGAATAATTATGTCGACAAATAAGGATAGTGAGATGACTAATATACAACCACCCAACAGCCAGTCAAATTATCAATCAAATGACCCTCTAAACGATGAAGCGTTACAAGACAGTGCTTCAACTCAGCCACCTTTCGTTGATGACCATGAGTTTAGTATTCGCTTAGCCGATAACAAGGGCTATGATGGTTTGACTTTTGAGGTGATTGAGGCAGAGGTTGCCGAAGGCAAACGGGTGGTCAGTCGCGGTGTCTATTTAGCGCCCAACTTGATTACCACGTTATCATTACTGTCAGGTTTTTATTCGATTTTAGCCAGTACCCAAGGTGAATTTTATAAGGCTTCTTTAGCCATTTTCTTATCTGCCATTCTTGACGGCGCAGATGGACGGGTTGCCCGTATGCTCAATGCGCAAAGCCCATTTGGTGAGCAGTATGATTCTTTAGCAGATATGTTAGCGTTTGGTATTGCCCCTGCTATTTTGATTTATAGTTTTGCGCTAGAGCCGTTAGGACGTATTGGTCTTGGCTGTGCATTCGTCTTCACCGCTTGCGGTGCTTTCCGCTTAGCACGATTTAATGTACAGATTGGTGAAGTAGACAAAAAGTATTTCGTCGGTTTGGCCAGTCCGCTCGCGGCTATTTTGGTTACTTCTGCTGTTATGGTCGCGGTCGATCACAATCAATGGATTGGACAATACGATACGGCGGTTATGTTTTTATTCGCCGCTTGGGTAGTCATCTGTGGTTTGCTGATGGTCAGTAACGTTAAATACTATAGCTTTAAAGAGTTTGATAAAAAGAAAGTACCTTTCGTGGTGCTTATTATTGGCGTTTTAGTGATGAGTATCGTACTTTATGACATACCTGTCGGTATTTTAGCGATTGGTATTATCTACGCTTTATCAGGTATCGTCACAACCTTAAAAGCCAAATCTGAAAAATAATTTTAATAACTGTTTTATAGTGCATGTTCATTCAATAAACGTATACAAACCGCTTATTCCTTAATAGGCGGTTTTTTTGTGCACAATAGATTGTTGGGTAAGTAATAATGTGTTTGCTAAAGGGAAGTGATAAATTAGCGCAAATAAAAAAGCCGATATGGGCTTTGATTGAATATCCTAT
>NZ_JBQSXN010000065.1:0-17305 GCF_052378235.1 Psychrobacter sp. AOP3-A1-26 | reverse complement strand
TTGTTTTATGACAGTTTGACCCACGATTTTGAGGGTGCTGACCAAGATAAAAGTCTGAATGCGCAAAACCGTATTCCAAATGACAACGATATTCAGACTCAAGATATCTATAATTCCGCCAATAATGATGTCATTACCCAGTTATACAGATCAGTCAATGGCTCAGGTAAAGTCATGGGTGATACAGACGTAGACTATCTACCAACGACTGCCAGTCATATCGATGACAATAACCTAGCAGCGATTGCCAATCACTCACCACTAAATCCACCACTAAAAGGCAAACTGACTGACCAAGTCAAAGTCATGAAGGTACAAGTTGATGATTATGACCTTGGTATTTATTTGCCCAATGAAAATAGCTATCTGCAAAATGCCCATAAACAAACTTCTGCCCTAGCAGATCTAGTATCTACCTACGATCTACGTCTATCTGGGCTTAACTCAATCAGTAAACGTCCAGGCTTGGGTATCAGTTTAGTGGCTTCATTAGATGATCGTTATACCACCACCATCCGCCAGTTATTGGTGTCATCACTTTCAGATAGATTGAATCGTGAAAAAGACAACGACAGTCAAGGTGATAGCGAGCCAAGTTCGCGCATCTATCCTACTGGACACCTGCTGTTAACGGGATTGATTAAACCAAGTGGCGATAGCGTGCTAGATGTACTGAATAATCGCAAGCTCGATGTGCATTTATATAACCCGTACCAAAGCGAGAGCGTCAATATTCTAAATAGCGACTATCCTCTAGCTGCCAATTTCTCCGCAGGTTATGGCTTGTGGCTGTCAGAGAATCAACTGGATGGTGTGGGTTATCTCAATTTAATAACCCGCCAGCCAGATGCCAGTCTACCCAAACTATTTATGCTTGAGCCTTATGATCCCAATAAGCGCGTACTGATTATGTTGCATGGCTTGGCCTCTAGTCCTGCCACTTGGGTAAATTTGACCAACGATATTCTCAACGACGATAAATTGCGCGATAACTATCAAGTTTGGCAGATATTTTATCCAACCAACTTGCCTATTTTAGAAAACCGCTATCAAATTCAACGTTTGATTAATAGCACGTATCAGCAAACGGACCCCAAAGGACAGAATCGTGCCAGCCAAAACAGCGTGATTATCAGTCATAGCATGGGTGCCATCATCGCGCGTATGATGTTGTCCGATGAAAATCTGGTCGACGACCTAGACACTCTGGATGATAGAGACATTCTATCTAATAGTGAAAAACGTAAAATTCGTGATGTACTCAAAGAGTCGTTCGGCGAAGAGCAACTAAAAGAACGGTTTGAGCTAAGTGCATTACCGCAAGTAGATACGGCTGTGTTTTTATCAGCGCCTTTTCGTGGTACTGATTACGCAGACCGCTGGTTCACACGAGCACTGCGCCGCATTGTCTATTTGCCCGTTGGTTTGGTAAAAACAGTCACTGACAACCTAGCAACGATTGCAACCCAAGGCGACTTGGCACAGAACCCACTGGGAGCTTTATATTTACAAAATGGTGCCAGCCAACTAAGTGATAAGTCTTCCTTTATACAATTAACCAAAGACATCCCCATCAATGATCGCATCACCTACCATTCAATAATGGCCAATAACGATGCTGATATCACCAAAGGTCTGGCCCAAATGCAACCCGGCGGTGCAAAAATAGATTTATCACAAGCAGTAAAAGAAGATACTAAAGATAAATCCAGCAATACGAATAACACTTCAAATCAGCCAGCCGAACCGCTGGTCGCTGCGGTGACCATTGATGAGAACATCAGCCAAGCACTGACTGAGCGTTTATCAGATGGCATCGTCCCTTATACCAGCGCTCACTTAGATGGTGCCACCTCTGAAACCATCATTAGTGGTGGTCATAGTATTCAGTCTAACCCACAAACTATCTTGACCTTGCGCCGTATCTTGCATCAGCAATTAAAGCAGTAACAATATAAAGCTGTCTAACAATACAAGTACACAGGTAATAATAAGGTAACAACTATCTATATATCGTTTAGATACAATATATTTTAAATCAATTTTTATAGGTGTAATCGTAATAAACTACCGATAAATCTCCTTCATTAATTGATAAGTATTACTACATAGCTGTTTTATTATAGACAGTGTTTATTGGTATACCAATAGGCTCGTCGTGACAATTAATAACGGCTTTTTTGAGTGCCATCGAAGCGCTATTGATACTGATTCGTGACTAATAGGTGTGTGGCAATCGTAGCGCATACCTTGCACCATGCTCAATGGAAGCGCATAATATATTGAGATTAAATCAAACCAATTGTTTTATTTAATACAAAATATTTTTAATTTATAGGGATATAAATTATTCACTTTAGCTAAACAGTTTTTGCTTATACCTACCAGATTGTGTGTCATCTCTATCATAATACTTAAGCAAAAACGGTTCAGCTATATGACATTTGCAGCTAAATAACACTTAGCCATTGCCCGTAAATTTTGTCGCCTAGTTAACATTCTTGGCTCAATGCTCAGATGTATACTTAGCATTATAGACAGCTACGGACAGTTACTTGAGCGTATCATGGAAGCTAGCGCTATTCAGCTAACAGATAAGGGTAACCGTTTATGTTCGCTACATTTATGATCAGCCAGCTTGATGCGCTGACGCTTGCGCGAATTCAATTCGCTTTTGTTATTTCATGGCATATCGTCTTTCCTGCTTTTTCTATCGGACTTGCCGCTTTTTTAACGGTGCTCGAATTTCGCTGGCTCAAGAGTGGCGAACCTATCTATGCCGAAGTGTATAAGCATTGGGTAAAAATATTCGCCGTTGTCTTCGGTATGGGAGTGGTGTCAGGCGTCGTCATGTCTTACCAATTCGGCACCAACTGGGCAGTCTTCTCCGATAGAGCCGGTAACGTCATGGGCCCATTATTAGCCTATGAAGTATTAACGGCGTTTTTCTTAGAAGCCTCATTCTTAGGTATTATGCTGTTTGGTTGGGGGCGGGTCAGCAAGCGCATGCATTTTGCCTCAACAGCGATTGTCTCCATTGGTACGCTGATTTCAGGTTTTTGGATTTTGGCTGCTAACAGCTTTATGCAAACTCCTCAGGGCTTCATGATGGGCGCTGATGGCCTACTCTATCCAACCAACTGGCTTGAGATTATCTTCAACCCATCGTTCCCTTATCGCTATGCACATATGATGACGGCGGCGTTCTTGACTACTGCCTTCGTCATCGGTGGTATCGGTGCTTACTATCTGCAATCTAAAAAGCATACTGAACATCGTAAGCATGGTCGTGTGATGCTGGGCATGGCAATGATTATGGCTATCTTTGTTGCGCCTATGCAGATATTAATTGGTGATATGCATGGTCTTAATACACTTGAGCATCAACCAGCGAAAGTCGCAGCTATGGAAGGTATGTGGGAGAATGAGCGCGGGGCGCCGCTCGTGTTATTCGCTATTCCAGATCAAAAAGCGGAAAAGAACCACTATGAAGTTAAAATCCCTTACCTATCAGGTTTAATCCTCACGCATTCATTAGATGGCGAAGTAAAAGGCCTCAAAAACTGGGTACCAGAAGATCGACCTTATGTTCCTATTGTGTTTTGGTCATTCCGAGTCATGGTTGGGATTGGCATGTTAATGTTGCTTGTAGGTCTGTTTAGTCTCTATAAGTATTTTAAAAAGCAACAATTTGATCCTGAAAGCAAATGGTTCCACAGAGCGTGGATGATGATGACGCCACTTGGTTTTGTCGCTCTATTGGCTGGTTGGTTTGTGACCGAAACCGGTCGTCAGCCATGGACAGTATATGGTGTTATTCGTACCGCCGAGAGTATGTCACCCGTTGCTGCACAGCAAGTTGCCACCACGCTGATTGGCTTTATTGTGCTGTATATCTTCGTCTTTGGTGCTGGTAGCTTTTATATCCTACGCTTGATTGCCAAGGGTCCCCAGCCTTACGAAGACCCTGCTGACGATAACTTCTATGAGCACTCCGTTACTGAAGGTCAAGGTCGTACGTTAAGTGGTGATAATAATGCCAGTGACAAAGTAGAACAGGATTCGGCTGAAAGCATCGACACACCAGCGAATGATAAAGACGATGGAGGGTTACGCTAATGTTTAACTATGGTGATGTATTAGATTTACCCTTAATTTGGGGCGGCTTGATTGCCCTGTCTGTCTTTATTTATGTGCTGCTAGATGGCTTCGATTTGGGCTGTGGTATCTTGTTCCCATTTGCTGGCTCCGATAAAAACCGTAGCCGCATGATGAACTCTATTGCTCCTTTTTGGGATGGTAATGAGACATGGCTGGTGTTGGGCGGTGGTGGTTTGTTTGCTGCCTTTCCCGTTGCTTACGGCATCATTATGACTGGACTTTATTTGCCCGTCATCTTTATGTTGTTTGGCCTTATTATGCGCGGTGTGGCGTTCGAATTTCGCTTTAAAGCATCCTCGCACCGCTATGTATGGGACTCTTTCTTCTTTATTGGTTCTGTCGTTGCTACTTTCTTCCAAGGCATTATGCTTGGGGCACTGGTACAAGGCTTAGAGGCGAGCAATCGCTTATATACGGGTGGACCGTTTGATTGGCTCAGCCCTTTCTCAGTGATGTGTGGTATCGCCCTTATGATTGGTTACGCGCTGCTTGGTTCGACGTGGTTAATTATCAAAACTGAGCACAAGTTACAAATTTGGGCACGTAAAGTTTCTGGCTGGATGCTAAGCGCGCTGGTACTAGCGATGATCGCTGTTACGATTTTTATGTTCTTTTCAGATATCGATGCCCTCGAAGGCTGGTTCAGCTTCCCAGGTCTCTTCTATCTGGCACCGATGCCAATTATCGTCGTGCTATTATTTTTCTTGATGCGTAAAGACTTAAAAAGTGAACGCGAATACCGTCCATTCTTATTAACTGTCGCATTGTTTTTGATGGGCTATATTGGGGTTTGTTTCGCGATATTCCCTTATATCGTGCCGTATCAAATGACGATTTATGAGGCGGCGGCTGCAGATACTTCATTGTCATTCATGCTGATTGGTGCCGGTATTATGCTGCCGATTATTTTAAGTTATACTGCTTTTGCCTATTACACCTTTAAAGGTAAAACGGATCATGAGCACATGTATTAAGAAGAATTAATCGCCAATAGTTGCTGTCTGTAATGGCGGCAACTAAACCTAACCAGCTGATTCATACGCTAACTAGGAGCTCGATATGAAAAATCTTAGTAAAAAACAATCACAATGGGCATGGTTCATTGGTTTATACTTTGCAGGATTTTTGGTTGTATTTACCATTGCGCAACTAATTAAACTGGCCATGGGTGTTTGATAGCCAACCCTATATAGTTAAAATACTTTAAAAACGCTACGATACTGCTGGTATAGTTTTTTTGTAGCCTCTGTCTGCGTAGGCACAGCAAGCTAGAAAAAACGGTACCCGCAGTACTTGATGTATCGATTTTACTTTTCACTGACTATACATTCATAAAAAAAGCAGCGTCGATTATTATCAACGCTGCTTTTTTATTTCTAACTTTGTCACGTTCGAACTCTGTCACGGATAGTCAAAACACCTTAAAAAACGCTACAGTACTGCTGGTATCGATATTACTTTTACTGACTATACGTTGGAATTTAATAGGAGTTTTACGCCCCTAAATGGTTATCAGCACCCTTGTTTTCAATAAACTCATTGACCTGCGTCAAACGCTCAAGTGTACCAACATCTACCCAGTTATCCGTTATAACCTCAGCAGTAATTTGAAACTTTATCATCGCTTGTTTAAGCAGTGGCGCTAGTGCAGCGGGCTGACCAGATACCAGCCCATCGACCAGCCTGGGTGACATAACACTGATACCAGCAAAGGTATATTTATCGGCATCTCCAATGGGCTCTTCACTAGCAAGACCATTATTAATGGCGAAATCACCACCATTATTGTGCTCTGGATTGTCTATCAATAATAGATGCGCGCGCTGATCGGCGCCCAGCGTATACTCTCGCAACTGGGCAAAATCATAAGTCGTCCAAACATCTGAGTTGACCAAAATAAACGGCTCGTCTCTTAGCTTGCCTGTCTGTAACGCCTGAAAAATCCCACCTGCGGTTTCTAACGGCTCGTCATCTTCCACTGACCAGTGCAGCTTAACGTTATATTGCGCACCATCACCCAATGTATCCATCAGCTTGTCAGCCAACCATGACGCATTGATAGTGATGTCAGTGACACCGATCGCTTGTAACGCTTTAATATGCCAAACGATAAGCGGCTGCCCAGCCACCTCTACCAATGGTTTGGGGGTTTCAAGTGTTAACGGACGCATACGCGTACCCTTGCCAGCAGCCAAAATCATGGCTTGTTTAATCGTAGACATGTGCGTTCCTTATTATTGTTGTGATTGTTATTATTGCTTCGATGAAAATTTAGCCATGCTCAAACATAAAATGGCTAAAGAAATCCATTGATAACGTATCCTAGATATATTGCTGGGCAAACTTATTTTGATACGCTGGCAATATAGTCTCTCTTAGGTATTCGTTAAACGGTGCTACCGCTTGTTGCATATGCTGGCTGCCACGCGCCTCTAACCATTCTAGCTCAAAGATCAAATCACGCATGACCTTTGGAATATCAGCCAAATAGCGGTCTTTGCCATCGCGCTTAGATAAGCGAATGAAAATCCCCAGCACTTTTAAGTGTCGCTGTACACCCATCACGTTCATATCGTTTTCAAGCTGCTCTACACTATCAGCAGTGGCTAGAGCGGCTTGTTTTTGTAATTGCCAAAAGTCATGAACCCATTGCGATATCTGACTCTCTGACCACTCAACATAAGCATCGCGCACTAGTGACACCAAATCATAAGTATAAGAGCCGACGACGGCATCTTGAAAGTCAATCACCCCTAGACGCGAATAATTTTCTTGGTCTTGCATGAGATTACGACTGTGATAATCACGATGGACGATGACTTGTGGCTGCAACAAAATCTCTTTTATTAATGCGGATTTAAAATCCTCCCATAAGGTTTTATCAAGTGCAATACCGATATAAGGTATAAACCAGTCACTAAATAAATCCATCTCACGATCTAATAATGCTGTGTCATAATCTGGCAATTGATGTTGCGACCTAGCCGTCTCGACTGGGATGGTTTGTAGCGCAACCAACGTCTGCATTGCCAACTGATAATGCTCATTGGTTTGGGTAGGCGCGGCATCGACCAATAAATGGGCAAACTCTATCGTGCCAAAATCCTGCAATACCAAAAAGCCTTTTGCCACATCTTGGGCGATAAGTGCAGGCACATTGATCGCAGATGACATCAGCTTGGCGACGCTAATAAATTGACGCATGGCGTCTTGTTCGTCAGCAGAATCCATGACAATATAACGCGCTGTTTCGACTCCATCACTACCCAACAACTGGATACGATGATATTGGCGGGCGCTAGCGTCACCTGGCAAGCTGTCCAATTTAAAGTTTTGACCAGCAAATACTTGCTGCAACCAGCTCTCTAATTGCTGTAGGCGGCTATTGATATTTGTCTCGGTTGTATTAGGCTCTAAAATTATTTTATCAGTCATAAAAGGCATCGCAGGTTAAATATAAGTCGTAAACAACTAAAGTAGTGATAAGTCGGGCGAATACTTGCTAAAATAGTGGCATCTTTAGTCACAACAGCTGCTGTCATAATGAAATTAAAATAGCATTCAATATTTAGCGCTGGGCACAGTCTCAGCAATTATTTAAAAATAGCTTGTTAAAACACCGCTTAGCTATATTATAAATTTTGGTAAATAGTGTAGCTGATTTGGTTTTTTTTGACTATGATTAGTCGTCATTATATGTAAAACATCTAAACTCTTAAAATAATAGTATTTATTAGTGGGTTTTTAGTCGCTTATTCACTGTGTTATATCTATCAGTAATACGGTTAATAAATTCAGTATCGCTATCCGATAAGCTCTGCAATCATAGGTGTGCCCTTGTTATATTCTCCGCTCTACCAAAGCATCCGTTTGATTTTATTTGGTGCCATAAGCTTGTCAAGCCTAGCCGTCAATGCTGCGCTCAGCGATTCTGACGTGCAGAACTCCAAGCCACTACTCACTGATAGTGCCGATAGCTATGATAATTATGTCTCTGACACAGCAAATAATGCCAGTTTGCCAAGTAGTATCAATGATATCAGTAGTGACACCCAAGATCTCAGCCATCAAAATAGCAATTTTATAGAAGCCCCCTCTTTAGGCATCACTGAAATAGATGAAAGCGGTGATATGATCTCTGAACACCCTTCAAATACAGTTGAGAGCAATCCAGTTGAGAGCAATCCGGTAAATAATGAGATACAGGGTAATGAAACAAGTATACCCGAACTTACTTTGACTGGCCGCAATCTTGATCTCAACGATGAAAGCATTCAAAATAGCTTGATGCGTTTGGCAGAGTTTTATGAGTTGACTCCAGATAGCAAGCCTTCGAAATCGGATAGTATCGATAAAACTTTGAACGCTGAAAACGATAATATTCAGAGTACTGAAACACCCACCCCAGAAACTATCCCCAAAGTAGGTAAAGACTTACAGCTACTGCCCAATACGGTAGATAGCGCACAGCGCTGTGAGGGTCAATGGGTCTACCCAAAAAGCAATCCTAACTATCAGCGTGCCGTAAATGAGGCTGGCGCTACCAATGGCCAGCCAGCAGCCAATCTAAACGGTATTCCAAACAATCAAGCACCGCTGTTTTCAGAGTCAGATTATGGTTATTACGATAATGTCGACTATGCGGAGCTGTCAGGTAATGTCATTATTGATCAGGGTACTCAGCATATAGAAGCAGAAAAGGTCGTGCTAGATTTGAGCACTGGGGTGGCTGCTGCTCAAGGTAAAGTCATGTTTACTGACCAAGCAACGGGTAAACAAGTCCCACGCGATAACGCTTCAAACAACTCAGTAAACAGATCATTAGATAATGCTCAGACTAACCTTAGTGATAAGGCCTCACAAGGCGGCCTTATTGGGGTTGCAGACAGCTTGGCTTATAGTACTGAAACGGGACAATCAACCGCTAATGATGTGGCCTTTGCGAGTGTAGAGCTGCAAGCACATGGTTATGCCAAACGCTTAAATAGACCCAAAGACAATCAATATGAGCTAGATGAAGTAATGTTCAGCACCTGCCCACCGACCAATCGCAAATGGCAGTTTGATGCCAAGAGCATTGATTTAGATACCGACACGGGCCGCGGCGAAGCTTATAATACGACCTTTCGTGTCGCTGATGTACCGGTATTTTATCTACCCTATTTTAATTTCCCGATAGACAGTCGCCGCAGTAGTGGGTTTTTATTACCAAACGCTAGTGTCAGTAGCGAGAGCGGTCTTGAGATTGATGCACCCTATTACTTCAACCTAGCACCCAACTATGACGCGACCCTTAATACCCATGTTTATACTGATCGTAACCCTATGCTCTCAGGTGAATTTCGCTATCTGACCGAAGATTATGGCGAAGGTATTTTTAATGGCTCATATCTACCTAACGATAGAAAATATAACGATGAAGACCGTAGCAGCTTTTTCTACGACCATTATTGGTCATCTAGTAGCATTCCGCGCTTAAGCGGTGACGCCAAATATAGCTACGTCTCTGATGAAGACTACCTCAACGATTTTGATACCTTGGGTTTATCAGACAGCACCTTGAACTTACCACGCCGTGCGCGTGTGAATTATTACAACGATTACGTCAACGGTGAACTAAAAGTAGAGTCTTTTCAGACTCTCGATGCGTTTACCAATAATGGCGAGCCTTTAAAGGATAAAGACAAGCCTTACTCACGGTTACCGCAGCTTAAACTCGATTATCGCTTGCCGTGGGCAAAGAGCTTCGACATCACTGGTGTACATGACTCTGCTTATTTTAAAAAATCCATCGACGATGGTTCTGAGAATGAAAAAAGTGGGACGCGTATCTATAACAAACTAAGCGCTGCCTATCCAATGGAAAAATCTTGGGGTTATATTAATCCCAAACTAAGCTTGCAGCATCTATACACCTCTTATGACGAAGACAGTTTAGCAGACAACCAGTTGAGTAAAGAAGACGGTAGCCAATCGGTATTTGTCCCACAAGCCAGCATTGATGCAGGGTTGAATTTTTATCAAGCGGGTTCACCATTCGGTGCGTTTGACGATACGATGGGCGGCTATCGTTTGCTTAGCCCGCGCTTAAAATATACCTATTCGCCCTATGAAAACCAAAACGACATTCCAAACTTTAACACTCGTATCGCCTCTATCAACTATGAGCAGCTGTTTTCTGATAGTTGGTTTTTAGGCCATGATCGCTTGCAAGATTTGCACTCGATTACCCCAGGTATCAATTATCGTTACATCGATGCAACGGGTGTGACACGTTTTGATGGTAGCATTGCAGAGCAATTTTACATCGATGATGGGCGTGTGACGCTTGACGATGAGCAGCCAGTATTCACCTCGTCGTCTTCGGGGATGGTTTGGGATACTAGCACGCAGCCTTATAATAACTTTTGGGTAGATATCAGCGGTGCACTGACCGATGATTATGATTTAAACTATATTACGACTGAGCTACGTTATCAGCCGTCGGATAATAGTCTATTTAACGTGGGCTTTGTTAAGCGTCAAAGCGATGAAAACACCAATCAGCTGCCATTGTCTGCTTTTACCGCCTCTGCTGTTTTTCCTATCAATAATAACTGGCGTGTATTGGCTCAAGGTCAATATGACTACAATCGTGATAAAATGCTTGATTCGTTAGTCGGTGTTGATTATGAAGACTGCTGCTTTGGTTTTGCAGTTTATGGTCGTCGTTACTATAACGACTTAAATATCAAAGACAAACCAACGCAAGCAATTATGGCTGAGATTAGATTGAACGGTCTCGGTAGTGGTAGCAGCCGCCTAACACGATTGCTCGCTGATAAAGTCTTGGGCTTTGAGCCTGTTCAGACAGCATGGAAGGACTAACAACTTTTGCCAGATTAAACCGTTATTTACATAAAATTGTTTGCATAAATAGCAATAACACATTTTTTATAACCCAGTTTGCAACCCTATTATGGACAACCCAGTCCAATATTTGCCTATTAAGAGTATTGGATAAAGTTGACCGACTACCATCCGATGCGATGACATTGATGAGGAGCATCATGAGATTTTTTTCTTTACGTCAGACCAGCCGCGCTGTATTGCTATCTATGAGCGCCAGTTTAGCGTTTACATTGAGCGCTCAGGCTGCCACTGTTAAACCCGCTACAGCACAAGCGCCTCAAGCAAATGCCGCTGCTGAGCAAGGCAATGTGGATCGCTTAACGCCTGGTAATAGTACAGACGGTATTATTGCCTTAGTCAACGAAAACGCGATTTTGAAAAGTGATTTGGTTGATGCAATTACACAAACCCAAACACGCGCTCAAGCGGCTGGCGAACCCATTGCAAACTCAGAACAGCTGCAGTCTGAAGTATTAAATGCACTCATTTTGCGTGAGCTACAGCTATCGATGGTCAAACGCGTCGGTCTAAACCCTGATGAAGCAGCGATTAATCAGCGCCTTGGTCAAATCGCAGAGTCGCAAGGACTTAATAGTGTGTCAGAACTGCAGCAACGTTTAGATACAGCACAGCCTGGCAGCTATGCTACGCTACGGGCTCAATTGATCGAAGATGCTGCTATTCAAGCCTTACAACAACGCCAAATCAGAAACCGTGTGCGCATTAGCGAGCAAGATATTGATGCGTTTTTGGCATCTCCTGAAGCCAAGCGTTTAAATCAAAGTGAATACCAGACCATTCATGTTCGTGTCCCTTATATGGATGATTATAGCCGTCTATCAGAAGCGCAACGTGATGAGGCGCTGAAAGTAGCAGAAGCATTGCGTACTCGCCTGCTTGCTCAAAATGTGGATGTCGCCGAGGCCGTTGCTGCCAGTCAAGGCAACTATGCTATCCCGCTACAGGGGGGCGATATGGGCTTTCATAAAGCGGCTGCCCTACCTACAGAGCTATCAAGTGAGATTACCAAGCTTGAAGTTGGCGAGGTCAGCGCACCGTTAGTGACACCTGAAGGTATTGATATCATCAAGCTCGCCGACAAAAAATCCAGCGACACGATGCTGATACCGCAGTGGCATACTCGTCACATATTAGTGAAAGTCGATGAACTACAGACAGACGCATTGGCTGAGCAAAAAATCAATGATCTATATGAGCAACTACGCAGCGGCGCTGACTTCGCTGGTTTAGCGTCAACCTATTCGGATGATCCAGGCTCAGCTGGTCGCGGTGGTGATCTAGATTGGGTGAGTGAAGAAGACATGATTGGCCCATTCGAAGCCATGATGAAAAAGACGGCAGTTGGTGATTACTCTGCACCCTTCAAAACCCAGTTTGGCTGGCATATCTTAAAGGTTGATGACAAGCGCCAGCAAGATGTTAGCGATCAATATCGTCGCAGTATGGCACGCCAAGCATTATATCAACGCCTAGCACCGCAAGCCAAAGAAGACTGGCTACAAGAGCTACGTGCGGGCGCTTATATCCAAGTGTTGGGTTAATTAGTTAGTAATACCAAACCCAAAAAGTACGATTAGCTGTGTCAAACTCGTTTAGTCTACAGTGCGTAGCACTTGCACTCGTTTTCCTTGCTACTCTAATTTTTGTGAATGGTATAATATAGTAAGGTAAATTTCAGTAAAGATATTTGAATAAAAAAAGGGTATATGCCAACGCATATACCCTTTTTTTATTTACGTTTATTGAGGCTCTAAAACGCTTGAAGCTTAACTGCTAATACATCAGACGACTCTCAAAATCAGCATAACAATAGAAACAAGCATGAGTGCTATAGGCAATTCTAACTAAAATCGATATGTTGGTAGCCACGTGCTACTCATATTTTTGGGTTGATATAAGACAGTATAAATCAACAATTTACACACAAAGAAAAGCCCCGAACCTAGGGCGATTGGTTCAGGGCTTCGAGACTTCATATTATTGTTATTATACTTCCATATTGACCTATCCTAAGTCATGAACAGTAACGTATAAGACAGCGGGCTGACCTGTACTTTTATTGATACTGCCTCAACACTGCATCCTTGCATATCCTTGTGTTGATGGTTGTATTATAGGGTAATCAGTTTAATGCAACTAGAGGCTAAAGACCTTATTTAACGTAAGCATATGCTTACGTCTTAATGCAAGAATTTATCTCCGTACAGATACTCCAACCTCACTGTGCCTCTACGTGCTCTTTTGAGACTTTTTCGCCTTCTTTCTTACCTTCTTCGATTTTATTATTAGTCTCTTTAATATCTTCTGCTTCCGCATTGGGGCCGTTTTGCTCTTGCTGACTGGTCTTTTCTGGTTCATATTGCAGCGTTGTCATAACAGGAAAGTGATCGGAGCCAATAGAAGGCAGACGCTTAATATCCACGACAGTGAAGCAAGTACTATGGAAAATATGATCCAATGCCCAACGTAAAAATGGATAATTCACATGAAAAGTATTGATAAAATGCCGACCAATACGAGGGTCTAATAATCCTGAAATACGCTGAAAACGACGGGTTGTCTTGGACCACGCCACATCATTGAGATCACCGGCCAGTATCGCTGTTTGATTGTTTTCTTTTATGTGTTTGCCAACCATCAGCAGTTCGGCATCACGGGTGGTTGATTTGTCCGCCTCAGTTGGGCTCGGTGGCATGGGGTGCAAACAGTACAACCAAATCACCTGACCACTTCGCAGGCGCAACTGCGTATGGATAGAAGGTATATCATCGATCATTAAGTACTTAACTTTAGGGTCTATCAACTCAAGCTTAGAATATAAGTGCATACCATATAAATTATCCAGCGGGACTTTGACAGTATAGGGATAATCAGGGTCGACTTGCTGTAGGGCTTTTTCCCATTTTTTATCACTTTCTAGCGTAATCAAAATATCAGGTTGTTTTTGCTTCACCAAGTCGACCAATTTTTGGGTTTCTTCATTCGGCGTTAGTACGTTTGAGACCATAATTTTTAACTGTTTTTCCTGTGCATCTGGCAACTCTTTTGCCTTTTGCACTTCTTTTTTCCATAATCTGGTATAAGGCAAAACCATTCTAAGCTGAAATGCCAACGTAATACTTAAGACGATAAATAAGCACCACTGCCCTAGTTGCCACTCTGACCCAAACATCACCATACCAACCCAAGCAATCACACCAAGCACCATTATTTGAATGCGTGGAAACTCAACGCCGCGCACCCACCAATTATCGAGCGGTATCCAACCCCAAATCGTCACCAATGCGATGAATCCTGCTAGCCACTGAATGCCGTAATATAATAGTGAGAGATCCATAGTCTGTATTAACCGTCTATTAAGGTGATCATGCATGTTTTAACATTTTATGTACTTTAGCATTTCACGCGATTATCGCCTACTGATGCGCTATGATTATGCACTCACTACTATAAAACATTACAATTTTGACTCATTAGTAATAACCATTACTACTCGCTACCTTCGCTCACTGCCAAATATCATTTATTTTGGCAATGGTTAAAATGTGATAAAGCTATGTGCGTTAAAAAAGCTAATATAAAGTAATGTTTATCTTTTAATTAATAACTTAAAGTTATAATAAGCACAATTAATAGTGTATAAAAAATAATGAAAAGTCGCCAAAATGCCTTGCTTTTTATGTTTTTTCACGGCATTGTTATTGGTTGGCAAGGCAACAATTTATTGTAAAAAGGATTAAGTTTCATGAGTAATTTGACAGTAGGCTTGGTAGGCTGGCGCGGCATGGTTGGGTCAGTATTGATACAACGCATGATTGAAGAAAAAGACTTCGATGGCATTACGCCCGTGTTTTTTTCGACCAGCAACGCAGGTGGTGATGCGCCAAGCTTTGACGGTATTCAGACCAGCCAATTAAAGGATGCTCATGATATTGATGCGCTAGCAGCTTGCGATGTGATTATTACCTGCCAAGGTGGTGACTATACCTCAAAAGTTCATCAACCACTACGCGATAGTGGTTGGCATGGTTACTGGATTGACGCAGCAAGTACATTGCGAATGGAAGATGACAGCATCATCACGCTTGATCCAGTCAATCGTACCGTCATTGATAGCGCCCTAGCCAACGGCAAAAAAGACTTTATTGGTGGTAACTGCACCGTGTCACTGATGTTAATGGCCATCGGCGAGCTGTTCAATAGAGGCTGGGTAGAATGGGTCAGCGCCATGACTTATCAAGCAGCTAGTGGCTCTGGCGCTAATAATATGCGTGAGTTAATCAACGGCATGGGCGTGCTGCATGATGCCGTTAAAGACGAGCTGGCTAACCCTGCAAGTGCTATTCTTGAAATCGATAAAAAAATTGCCCAAACCCAACGCTCAGACAATTTCCCTAAGCAATACTTTGGCGTACCATTGGCAGGTAGCTTAATTCCTTACATCGACTCGCAGTTAGAAAACAAACAGTCACGTGAAGAATGGAAAGGCGGCGTAGAAACTAACAAAATCCTTGGTAATAACGCCGAAAACAACATAGCTATTGATGGTATGTGCGTCCGCGTTGGCGCGATGCGCTGTCATGCACAAGGCTTGACCATCAAGCTTAAAAAAGATATTCCATTAGAGGAAATCGAAGCCGCGCTTAAAAACAGCGGCAATCAATGGTTAGATGTGGTCGAAGACGACAAGGAAGCGACCATGAATCGCTTAACGCCAGTAGCAGTAACAGGTACTTTAACAGTGGCAATAGGTCGTCTACGTAAGCTCAATATGGGTCCTGAGTACCTAGGCGCGTTTACCGTTGGTGATCAACTGTTATGGGGAGCCGCAGAGCCATTGCGCCGTATGCTGAACATCATTCGCGAGCAAAACAGCTAAATCAGTTATCTTGAAATTGAACAAAAAAAAGACAGCGATTGCTGTCTTTTTTTTGGTTATAGCAATATCATGTTAAACGGTTATATTGATGACCACGAAACATCCATGTCCAAAAAATGGCGAATAATGCTATAATTAGCACCATTTTCATAGCTTACATAGCGGTTATAATATGCAATTTGTCTTACATAAAACAGCCAGTGGCGTCACGCGTGCGCGCCGGGGTACGGTTCATCTCAATCATGGCGATGTGCAAACACCTGCATTTATGCCTGTGGGTACTTACGGTACGGTCAAAGGCATGCTACCACGTGATATCGAAGCCATTGGTGCGGATATTATTCTTGGCAATACCTTTCATCTATGGCTACGCCCAGGCACTGATGTGATTGATAAATTCGGTGGCTTGCATAAATTTATGCATTGGGACAAGCCGATTTTGACCGATTCTGGCGGTTTCCAAGTATTCAGTTTGGGTGCCATGCGTAAAATCACTGAAGAGGGCGTTAACTTCAAATCTCCTATTGATGGTGCCAAGGTTTTCTTATCACCAGAAAAATCAATGCAGATTCAGTATAGCTTAAACTCTGACATCGTCATGCAGTTCGATGAATGCACCCCTTATCCAGCGACTCATGATGAAGCCAAAAAATCTCTAGAGCTGTCATTACGTTGGGGACAGCGCTGCGTCGATGAACATAAAAGACTGGGCAGCACCAACGCCCTATTTGGTATCATTCAAGGTAGTATGTATGCCGATTTGCGCCAGCAGTCACTCGAAGGTTTGCTCAATATTGGCTTTGATGGTTATGCCATCGGCGGCCTGTCTGTTGGCGAACCAAAAGAAGAGATGATGGACGTCCTAGACTATATCGCCGATGATATGCCAGCCGACAAGCCGCGCTATTTGATGGGCGTTGGTAAGCCTGAAGACCTTGTGGAAGGCGTACGCCGCGGCGTTGATATGTTTGATTGTGTCATGCCGACTCGCAACGCGCGTAATGGTCATTACTTCGTCACCGGTGACACGGACAATGCAGGTATAGTACGCATCCGTAATAGCCAGTACCGTAACGATGAAGGCCCACTGGACCCTGAATGTGATTGCTATACTTGCCAAAACTTTAGCCGTGCTTATCTTTATCATTTAAACAAATGCAAAGAGATGCTAGGTGCGCAATTAGCGACTATTCATAATCTACGCTACTATCAGCGTTTGATGCACGGGATTAGAGACGCCATCGAACAAGACAGCTTTGATGAATTTGTGACTGAGTTTTATAATAAACGCGGACAGACGGTTCCTGAGCTGAATTTACGCTAATTACCATTTTTCTTAATACCGATTATAAA
>NZ_JBQSXN010000064.1:0-17370 GCF_052378235.1 Psychrobacter sp. AOP3-A1-26 | reverse complement strand
GCCAAATAGTAATTGGTTTGTTTACAAAGTTTCAACATCTGACCACCACGGGAGTTTTAAGTGGGATGATATCTATCAAGTTTAACCAATCAGAGCGTAATGTTTCTTTATGACATAGACTTACTAAAATTAGCCACACAGCGAGCGGAAGTCGTTCTATTTTGATTTAAATTAGGATCATCAGATATTAAAGGCGGGTTTGGTCCTTTCTGAAATCGCTTGATGGTAACTGAACCTCCTGCATGTAC
Source organism: Psychrobacter sp. AOP3-A1-26 (assembly GCF_052378235.1). NCBI lineage: Bacteria > Pseudomonadati > Pseudomonadota > Gammaproteobacteria > Moraxellales > Moraxellaceae > Psychrobacter > Psychrobacter sp. AOP3-A1-26. Next base: position 17,122 of record NZ_JBQSXN010000064.1, on the reverse strand, counting down.
ATTACCAGCTGAGCCTTCTCCAGCATCTACACCTCGCAATACTTTTTCAGTGCCTGTTTCTGGCCCTTGTGGATTGCTCTCTGGGCTATCGGCATAATACTCAGGATCGTACCAATCAAACATCCATTCATAATTTTGATTGACTAAATCATAAAGCCCTAAAGGATTGGGTGGATATAATCCGACAATAGGTACTGTAAAGACAATTGAATTATATTTATCACTAAACTCTCTTTTTTCTTCATAAGTCCACATATTGCGTCCAGGATCTATTTCCCCTGTATCCGTTGGAAATAGGATGTACTCTCCGCGATTACGCGCCGCGTATTCCCACTGGGCTTCGGTTGATAGACTCATCGGTACGTCTAATTGTTGCCCGAGCCATTGACAGTAGTGCTGTGCCGTTTGCCAATTAATACCAGCTGCTGCATTCGGTTGACGTATCTCTATTCCTATAGGTTGCATTCCCTCTTCATCTTGCCCTGTTGCCATACTATAGACATCAAAGTCGCTATAGGTTGCCTTGTAGGCATTCATACTAAAGCTATCGAGCGTCACTGGATGCAGCGGCTTATTGTCAGATTGTCCAGTCAATGGCAGGCCATCGGTCCAGTCAAGTTTAGGACCAAAGTCACCCATCTCATAACTACCCCCTTCGATAAAGCGCATGTTGGCTTTTTGCTGCGCTAAGAAGTTATCCAACTGCTTTTTTTCATCAGCGCTTAGATTGCTACGAGTTTGCGGGATACCGTTACTGTCCGTCGAAGTAGCTGGCTCTTTAGCGCAAGCAGTCATGGCAAATAGCGGTAAGATAAACAAAGATACGAATAAAGGCTTTAGCGGCATAATAGGCTACAGTGATATTTTGTTGAGAAGTCAGACGGATTGTACTAATAATTTGTGTAGATTGTCTAAGTAGAAATATTAAACTACTGTCGAGGTGTATTAGGTTAATAACAAGGGTTGGTTATTATCAACTTTTATAGGGTAATAGCATACCAACTCCAGCCTTTATGCTGCCAAAAATCCAGAGCAATACGATCCAGCGGGCTTTGACGAAGATATTACATCGCCCTTCGGACGAGATGATGACGACAGTTATATGGTTTAATGATTAAAACCCAGCTGAACCATGCTCTCTTATTACCTAATACTTAGTTCAATGAGACAGATGTGTTCGCAACACAACGTGCTGAAGTTTCACGATTTTGATTAAGTCCAGCATCATTTAATATAAGAGGCGGATTGGGTACTTTGTACCAGCGTTTTACGCTCACAGCGCCCATCACTCTAATATTTCGTGCACTACCTTCATTGGCATCGACGCTACGTAATACTCTTTCTTTACCAGTTGATGGACCTTGTGGGTTATGCTCAGAACTATTCCCATAATAGTTGGCATCGTACCAGTCGCTCATCCATTCGTAGTTCTGATTAGTCATATCATATAGTCCCAATGGATTAGATGGATACAAGCCTAATATTGGGACTGTTGCTGGTGAGTCATATTTACTGCTAATTTCATTTGCTTGCGCAAATGTCCATACATTTCGACCATCATCTATCTCGCCATTATCAGTTGGGAATAGTACATACTGTCCACGATTACGTGCCGCGTATTCCCATTGTGCCTCAGTCGGCAGACTCATCTTTACCTCAAGTTGTTGGCCGAGCCACTGGCAGTAGTGCTGGGCAGTTTGCCAGTTGATACCAGCAGCAGCGTCAGGTTGATGTAGTTCTATGGTGTACTCCTGCATTCCTTCTTTGGGCTGCCCAGTCGCCATACTATAGATATCAAAGTCATTATAGGTCGCCTTATAGGCATTCATACTAAAACTATCCAGCGTGACCTTATGTAAAGCCTTATTATCACCACCGCTAGAGATCGGCATTCCTTCAGTCCAATCGAGCTTAGGACCAAAGTCGCCCATCTCATAGCTACCGCCTTCGATAAATTGCATGTTTTCTTTTTGCTGTGCTAGGAAGTCGTCTAGCTGTTTTTGTTCATCCGCAGTCAAATCGCTACGAGTTTGCGGGATGCCGTCGTTATCAACCGAAGGCTCTTTAGCACAAGCAGTCATGGCAAATAGCGGTAATATAAACAGAGATACGAATAGAGGCTTTAGCGTCATAATAGTCTACAGAGATGTTTTGTTGAGAAGTCAGACGGATTATACTAATAATTTACGTGAATTGTCCAAGTCGCTATATTAAACTATTGTTTATCTAGATTGGGTTAATAAAAAAAGGTTAGTTACTATTAATTCTTATAGGGTAATAGCATACCAACCCCAGCTTTTATGCTGCCAAAAATCCAGAGCAATACGATCCAGCGGGCTTTGACGAAGATATTACATCGCCCTTCGGACGAGACGATGACGACAGTTATATGGTTTAATGATTAAAACCCAGCTGAACCATACTCTCTTATCACCTAATATTTAGTTCAATGAGACAGATGTGTTCGCAACGCATCTTGCTGATGTTGCACGATTCTGATTGATGCGTAGATTATTCTTTACAAGAGGTGGATCAGGCAATTTGTGCCAGCGTTTTACGCTCACAGGACCCATCACCCTAATATTTCTAGCGTCACCTTCATTGGCATCTACGCTGCGCAATACTTTTTCTTTACCAGTTGATGGACCTTGGGGGTTATGCCCAGGGCTATTTCCATAATACTTGCCATCATACCAATCAATCATCCACTCATAGTTTTGATTGGTCATATCATACAGTCCTAATGGATTGGGTGGATATAAACCAATGATTGGTACGTCCAAACTGGTATTATATTTATTACTGAATTCACGTGCTTGATCAAATGTCCATACATTTCGACCATCATCTATCTCTCCAGTATCGGTCGGGAATAACACATACTGACCACGATTACGCGCGACATACTCCCATTGTGCCTCGGTTGGTAGGCTCATCGGCACATCTAACTGTTGGCCCAGCCATTGACAATAATGCTGCGCGGTTTGCCAGTCAATTCCAGCAGCTGCATTAGGCTGATGTAGTTCTATCACAGATTCCTGCATTCCTTCTTTAGGCTGCCCAGTCACCATACTATAGATATCAAAGTCACCATAGGTCGCCTTATAAGCATTCATACTAAAACTATCCAGCGTGACCTTATGTAAAGCCTTATTATCACCACCGCTAGAGATCGGCATTCCTTCAGTCCAATCGAGCTTAGGACCAAAGTCACCCATCTCATAGCTACCCCCCTTAATAAATTGCATGTTTTCTTTTTGCTGCGCTAAGAAGTTATCCAGTTGCTGCTGTTCATCATCGCTTAGATTACTACGGGTTTGTGGAATGCCGTTACTGTCCGTCGAAGTCGCAGGCTCTTTAGCGCAAGCAGTCAAGGCAAATAGCGGTAATATAAACAGCGGTACGAATAGAGGTTTAAGCATCATAATGGGCTACAGTGATATTTTGTTGAGAAGTCAGACGGATTATACTAATATCACTGCGAGCACAGATCCCATTGTACTCAAGCTCAATATACTTAGTGACATCATTGACGACTTCAAATCTTATTTTATAGTCTTGGCGATATATCAGTTCATTCTTCGATATGCCTAAAAACCTTTCTTAATCATGATTAACTGTTGTTAATCCACTTAGTTTATCAAGTTTGGTACTACAGTTGCTTCAACATAGCTCCGTCTAATATAGCCACATTTATAACATAGCTCCGTCTAATATAGCCACATTTATATAATGACGTTTAATCGTCACTATATAAATGTTTTTGAATGGTAATAAGCACTGTTTGATTTAAACCGCTATCTGCCGCGCCTGATTGCTCAAATTTACAAAGTCTTTCACAGTTAATGTTTCAGGACGTGCTTGTGGATCAATACCGCAAGCCGCAAAGTCGTCTTCGCTCAATGTTGGCAATAGTGTCGATTTTTTAAATATCGCCCGCAGCGTTTTACGACGATGATTAAAGGTTTCGCGTACCACAATCGCAAAATGTTCTTCATCCTCTGCCACGACCGGTTTATCAATGTGCGGCGTCAAGCGAAAAACAGCGCTGGTTACTTTGGGTGGCGGATTGAATGCACCGCGAGGTACGGTCAGCAGATAATCTGTATCGCAATGATACTGCATGATGACAGACAAGCGGCCGTAAGTTTTGCTACCGACATCGGCAGTGATCCGCTCAACGACTTCTTTTTGTAGCATAAAGTGCATGTCTTGAATCACATCGGCATAGCTGAGCAAATGAAACAATATAGGCGTAGAAATATTGTATGGTAGATTACCCACTACCCGTAGCTTACCGCGTTCAGGGCTATACAGCTCACGATAATCCACATGCATGGCATTTTCTTTGATAATCGTAAAGTTTGGGTGACTATTGGCGCCAATACGAATACGTAGGCTATCTGCCAAATCACGATCTAGCTCGACCACGGTCATCGCATCCACTTCTGCCAATAACGGCTCCGTCAGCGCGCCCATCCCTGGCCCAATCTCAATGAGATTATCGTCGCGTTCTAGGCGAATACTGTCAACTATTTGGCGAATAACACTGCCATCGTGCAAGAAGTTTTGACCAAAGCGCTTCCGCGGCTGGTGTTTGGCAGCGCGTAGGCTGTTAGAAATAGATTGAGCATCAAACGAAGTTTTGGACATAAAAAAGTCTTAATGGATAGAAGTTAAATGGACGATAGCGCTATGGCAACAATGTGCTGCTTTTATTTGCTAATTTTATAATGATAAATTATAGCACAGCTCATAATTGCCCAGTATCTTTGAGACATTTTATTGATAAATCACCCATACCTTAGCGCAACCGACACAGTGTCTTTTTTTGTTCTCAAACCATTGATACCATGATCCTACAGGATAAGTCTCAAGTCCTCACTAGGGAGCCGCGCTTATTCATATAAATGAGTGACTATGTTTAATGAACGTATCAGTAAGTGTTTAATCTAAGTTAAACCTAGTCTACCCAGCTCAAACATTTATCTCCGTTTCTAATGAGATAAGCTTTAATTTGAAAATTATAATATTTAGCGTATAAATCCGCTGAAGTATTGAATTGATGCTGCTTATAATTTTCATATCCATGTGTAGTTCCTATTATTGGAACAATATTTTCATCGCTAACGCACCCTCGCTTTATTTCGGGAGTGTAGGGACCACCACTGTAAGTGGCATAAACGTGTAAATCACCCTTCGAAATTGCTTTCAGAGCATCAGCTGTAGGATCTGCACTGTATAGATAATCCAAACTGAATGGTTGTTTTACTTCACTGCTACAAGCCGCTGCTAAGCAAAAAAACAAAAGTGGTATAAGTGATCTAATTACCAAAACCTCCTCCATGTTCTTTGTTTGGATGACGGGCAATAGAGTTTTTATATAATTGTCTCATAATAGTATTTTGATGGACTAGTGATAGGCAGATTATGGTAAATGACTTTCGGTGGAAGAAGTCAGTTTTCACTGGTTTCATTTAGGTATACCCCAGTGGAACCAGTTATTTCACCCTTTAAACTTATTAATAGACCACTCAAAATAGACTACTACAGTGGAACTACTTATATTAGGGCGTGTTTGATGACTTATAAATAGGCATTATTCACACTAATGCTATCCAATACTGAGTTACAGATCTCGCCAAGGCATAGACTTATAGAAGAGGTCTGTTAACAAGCGATTTATCCGCCATCTCGTTTGCCATGGTTAATGCTTGATACAAACTGGTAGCACTTGCGCCGCCACGTCCTGCCAAATCAAGCGCAGTCCCGTGATCGACTGATGTACGAATGTATGGCAATCCTAAGGTTAGATTGACTGTATCGCCAAAGCCGTGTGATTTCAGTACTGGCAAACCTTGATCGTGGTACATAGCAATGACCGCATCACAATTGGCTAAATGCCTTGGGGTAAACAAGGTATCTGCTGGCATTGCCTCCGAGATATCAACGCCTGCATCGATAAACTCTTGCAGCACGGGATTAATAATTTCAATCTCTTCCACACCCAAATGTCCACCCTCGCCCGCATGTGGATTGAGACCGCAGACCAAAATACGCGGCTGGGTTAAACCAAACTTCTCACGCATATCATCAATGACAATCTGTACCGTTTGGCGCACATTATCGGCAGTGATGGCGGCAGGTACGTCTTTTAATGCCAAATGAGTGGTAACAAGCGCTACTTTCATCGCTTCATTAGCGAGCATCATTACCACTTTATCACAGCCACTTTGCTGCATGAAAAACTCAGTATGACCGCTAAACATGGTGCCATCGAGCAGTTTAATACCAGCATCTATCAATGCAGATTTTTGCAATGGGCCGGTGACAATAGCAGCAACCGTATGATTGGCTGCCAGTTTATGAGCAATCTCTAACTGTCGCGCCACCATTAGGGCATTATTAATATCGATATGGCCTGCGACTATAGGTGCACCACAAGGCATATCAAGTAAAACAAACGTACATTTATTATCATTATTGGAAGCAGAAGTCTGCTGTGCAATTTGCTTTACAAAATCATCAGCATCCACTTGTGGCGCGATTGTTTGCCAAGATGGACAAGTGGTTAACACGCCCGCAGCGACCAATTTATCAGCCCGCGCTTGCATGGCTTCAGCTTCAGCAGTGACCCAGATTGGCCGCTTAAAATCCTGCAGTTTGCCTTCGGCTGCCAATAGTAGTACGACGTCCATCCCGATACCAGCAGGTTCACCGGTTGTGATTAACAATGGAAATTTTTTTTGTATATCTTGCATAGTAATAAGACCCTATTATTATATTAAGCATTTAATTTTATTATATTTTTTGATAAAAAAATAAATATTGATAGTCGCATTGTATAAATGATTTCTCGAACTTTTACAACCCTAATCTAGGATAGATAATTATTTATAGCGACCGAAAAAACCACATAATGTGTTAAACTTTCGCTTTTCATTTTAGCATTTATAAGCAAATACTAAGACCGCATTTTGGTACTCATATCGTAGGAGTATGACAAGCTTGTTTATAGTGAGATTTTCAAATAATGGAATTCTCAACAAGCCTTTCATACCCTTATAGAAAAAACCTCTACTGAATACTTTATAGCAACTTTTGCAACTGACTTTTAAAACCGACTTTTAAAATATTGGGCACTCATGGCAGACAACGAAAAAACCGACGACTTACTCAATCAGACACCGCCGCACAATATCGATATTGAAAAGGCACTACTGGCGTCTTTGATGAGTATTGAAGAGGCATATGACAAAATCGCAGATATCGTCACCAAAGATGATTTCTACGCAGGACGGCATCAATATATTTTTGACGCCATCGCCCATTTGGCTGCCGTCAACGAGCCTTACGATACGGTCATGGTACACGATTGGTTAGAGGCGCAAAAACTGCTTAAAAGTGCCGGCGGCGACAGTTATTTGGCGGATATTTTGAGTCAAAGCCCTGCTACGTTGTTTAACCTAACCGCCTATGCCCAGCGCGTGCGTGAGTTGTCTACTCTACGTCAGTTGATTACCACTGGCAATGACATGTTGACCCTTGCCTATAATCCTAAAGATCAAACGGTCAGCGACATATTAGACAACGTCGAAGCAAAAATATTTAGTATCAATGAGCAGCATAATAAACGCGCTGAGCAGCGTGGGCCAGTTGGTATTACTTCAGTATTGACTAATGTCATCGATAAGATTCAAGAGCTTAAATCGAACCCTGATGGCATGATTGGTCTGCAAACGCCATTTGTTGAGCTAAACAATAAAACTCAAGGTTTACAAGCAGGCGATTTAGTCATTGTTGCCGCTCGTCCATCGATGGGTAAAACCACCTTTGCCATGAACTTGGCGGAAGGAATTTTGTTTAACGAAGATTTACCAGTGGTTGTATTTTCAATGGAGATGCCCGCAGAATCTATCGTCATGCGTCTATTATCATCGTGGGGCGCAATTAATCAGACCCATTTACGTTCAGGACAAATGAACGAAGATGAATGGGCAAAAATGATGAATGCCATTCAGCATCTGCAATCAAAGCACCTTTATATTGATGACAGTACCGCTCTGCCGCCATCTGAGCTACGCTCACGCTGTCGCCGTATCGCTAAAAACCATGACGGCAAGCTTGGCGCTATCATCGTCGATTACCTGCAGTTGATGAAAGTACCTAATCTCGATGGTAACCGTGTTGGAGAAATCTCTGAGATTTCACGTAGCTTAAAAGCCTTGGCACGCGAGCTTGAGTGTCCTGTCATTGCCTTATCGCAGCTTAACCGTAGTCTAGAGAACCGCCCTAATAAACGCCCTATCATGTCGGATTTGCGTGAATCAGGAGCGATTGAGCAGGATGCCGATTTGATTATGTTCATCTATCGTGATGAGGTTTATAATGAGAACTCAGATCACAAAGGTGTGGCTGAAATCATCATTGGTAAACAGCGTAATGGCCCTATTGGTACCATACGTTTAGGCTTTGAAGGACAATTTACCCGCTTTATCAATCTGACGCCAGAATACTATCAAAATGTCAGTTTTGAGAATGATGAATAATGACTGTTTCAAATAAATATTGAAATATTATTTATGAAACGTTATAAAATATGACTGATTAATAATATAGTTAGTCCAGTATAAAAACGATGCAGCGGAACTGAAATTGATTTTTCGCAGCCTCTGTCTGCGCAGGCACAGCAAGCCAGAAAAATTTATTCCAGTTTCGCGTAAAAACCTCATGTATCTCTTTTATTTAGAATTGACTATAGCCAGTGATTTATCAGCCGATGATAAATCACTGGCTTTATCACTTCATCACTTTACTAATAAAATAACTTTGCTAAAAAGAAGCCTATTATGCGCACCATCACTATCAAACCAGCAGCCATCACCCATAATCTGAATCGAGTAAAAGCGCTAGCACCAAAATCTAAGGTTCTCGCCATGGTAAAGGCCAACGCCTATGGTCATGGCGTCGCGGCGGTCTTGCCAGCGGTCCAGCACGCTGATGGTGTTGGTGTCGCTACTTTAATAGAAGCACTAGAAGCAAGGCAACTGGGCTGGGATAAAACCATTGGTTTGATTGAAGGCGCATTTACTAGCGATGAGTGGCTACAAGCGATTGAATATGATATTAGTTGCGTCATTCATCATGCACCGCAATTAGACTGGGCTCTAGAGCATATACCGCCTGCTGATAGCGCCACTAAAGTAGTTTGGATAAAATATAATACCGGTATGAATCGCTTAGGTTTTAATGACCATACTATTATTCCAGCAGCGAAACATCTGCATGACGCAGGTTATCAGCTGGTTTTAACCACTCACTTTGCCAATGCTGATGATCATAACCATCCCCTAAACGCTATTCAAATTCAACGTTTTAATAACATGCTTAACTCGTTGCGAGAAACCATCAGCGCAGATATTAAAGGCTCATTATGCAATTCAGCTGGTATTGTTAATTTCTCAGAGCATCATCATGACTGGGTGCGTCCAGGCATTATGTTATATGGTAGTGCGCCTGTCATCGATCAAAGTGCACAGGAATTAGAGTTACAACCAGCAATGGATTTTAGCGCACAAATTATGGCCCTACAAACGATAAAAGTGGGCGATGCTATTGGTTATGGTAGCCACTGGATTGCATTAGCAGAAACCAGAACGGCTTTGGTGAGTATCGGCTATGGAGATGGCTATCCACGTATCATTAGCAAGGACGCTTATGTCTCCGTAATCGACGCGACCACCAATAAAAGCTATCCATGCCCAGTTCGCGGTAGGGTCGCAATGGATATGATTGTGATTGATATTAGCTCAACACCCAAAAACTTGGCAATAAATAGTAAAGTAATACTTTGGGGTAGTGTGCCACACGTTGATGAAGTGGCAGCACATGCGGGTACCATCGGTTACGAGTTACTGTGCAGACTAAGTACTCGTCCAGAGCGGACACTAGGTTAATAGCATTGATTTTGCTACTCAGTCTCAGTATTAGTATTAGCACCCTTTCATTAGAGCAAAATTGAACATTTACATTGAGAGTAATTGCGCTATACTAAAAGTTTGTTGTCACCCCAGTATACGCACTAATGCGATGCTATTGAAAACTGATAACTTTTCACTGACTGCGATCGATTGCTAGGATAACTATGAGTTTGCGCCATTTTTTGACCCTATCTGATTTAACCAAACAAGAACTAGAAAATCTCATTAAACGCGCGAGCGAATTGCGAAAAATGCAACACGCAGGCGAGATATATCAGCCGTTTGTTGGTCGTACGCTTGGCATGATATTTGAAAAGTCATCAACCCGTACGCGCATCTCGTTTGAGACTGGTATGGGACAGTTTGGTGGTAGCGCTATTTTCTTATCGCCAAATGACACCCAGCTTGGACGCGGTGAGCCGCTAGAAGATTCAGCTCGCGTTATCTCTAGCATGGTCGATATCATCATGATACGTACTTTTGGGCACGAAAAAGTCGAGACCTTTGCTGAATACTCTAGTGTGCCGATTATCAACGCCCTCACTGATGATTTCCACCCTTGCCAGCTGCTTGCTGATATGCAAACCTACTATGAGCATCGCGGTAGTATCGAAAATAAAATCGTCACTTGGGTTGGTGATGGTAATAATATGTGCGCATCTTATATGCAAGCCGCCAATCAGTTTGGTTTTGAGCTACGCGTGGCAGCGCCCTATGGTTTCGAGCCTGACCCTGAGCTAATGAAACGCTTTTCGCATTGCGTAAGCATCGTCGAAAACGTACAAGAAGCGGCGAAAGATTCGAACTTAATCGTCACTGACGTATGGGCAAGTATGGGTCAAGAATCTGAGCAAAACACCCGTGCTCGTCGATTTGCCTCTTATCAAGTAACACCATCGCTGCTTGATAAAGCCGACCCTGAAGTGGTGTTTATGCACTGCTTGCCAGCTCATCGCGGCGAAGAAATATCTCATGATATGCTAGATGATCCACGTTCGGTCGTGTGGCATGAAGCCGAAAACCGCTTACATGCGCAAAAGGCATTAATGGAGTTTTTATTAAAAGACAAAATTAAGCTATAGGCATCTATTTTATAGGCACATATTTTCATCAGCTGTTTATACAGTAATAGATAGCAAAAAAGGCGGCGTACATAAATTGTACGCTGCCTTTTTAATATTCGGTCGATAAATGACGAATAATTAACGAGTCAATACTTCAACCCCATTACTACTGGCTTTTAACAAAACATCTGCTTGATTAGCAGCAAAGACACCATTACAAACCACGCCAACGATATTGTTTAATTGCTGCTCAAGTGCTAGCGGATTACTAACATCCAAATCATAAGTATCTAAAATTACATTACCGTAATCGGTGACAAAATCTTCACGATAAACGGGTTCACCGCCCATACGCGCTAATTGCCTGGCGACATATGAGCGCGCCTGTGGCAACACTTCTATCGGTACGGGAAACTCACGACCCAGTAACTCGACAACCTTACTCTCATCAACCATGCAAACAAACTGATTAGAAGCCGCTGCGACAATTTTTTCACGCGTGAGTGCCCCACCGCCGCCTTTGATGAGTTGTAAATTTGCGTTTACTTCATCAGCACCATCGATATAAACATCAAGCTGACCGGCAAAGTTTAAATCAATTATCTCAATACCCAATGCACGAAGTTTATCTTCTGTGACCTGCGAGCTTGCAACCGCGCCAGCCAGCCTTAATGTCGGTAACAACTCAATTAAACAGTTAACCGTACTGCCTGTCCCCACTCCAAGTATCATGTCATCTTCGATATAGCGTATGGCGGCTTTGGCGGCGGCTTGCTTTTGGGCTTGCTGATCACTCATCGTAAATCCTTGGCAAAATAAACGTATCATTGTAAAAGAAGTAAAAGACTAAAAGAGGCAAAATGCGGGGCTATTATAACTGATGACTTTGATGAATGTCAGCGTAATAGTGCTTCTAATAATCAGATATTAAGTTTATTTTTATCACCCATTTAACACAGGCAGCCAAAAAGCTAGCGCCAATAGCGTTACCAATAATACTGGCGGGGTAATGAGTAAACCAACTTTCATATACTGCCCCCAACTTATTTTATAGTCCTTTTCGGCCAATACGTGTAGCCATAATAAGGTGGCCAAACTACCAATGGGCGTAAATTTAGGCCCTAAATCATTACCGATGATATTGGCATAAATCATCAATTCTCGTGTCGTATCTGTTACTTGTGCGCTATCGATAGCCAGTGCGCCTACTAAGGTTGATGGCATATTATTCATAATAGAAGCGACAACAGCGGAGAGAAAACCCGTACCTAACGTTGCTATAACAGTACCTTGTTGCCCAAGCCAGCCTACAACCTGAGCGCCATAGGCGGTTAATCCGGCATTGCCCAAGCCATAAACGACCAAGTACATACCAATTGAAAATAAAACTATTTGCCAAGGGGCTTTACGTACCACATCGGATACAGAAATAATAGCACCACGACCACCTTGCCAAAAGCGACCTGCGATAGCCATGAGCAGTAGCGCAGCAGCTCCAGTGACAAGAGAAATAGGAATACCCAGCGGTTCTGTTGCAAAATAAGCCATAAGCAACAATGCTAATAGCGGAAAAGCCGCTTTAAAAACCAACGGGTCTTCGATAGCCGACTCTGGTGCGCTAAGACTAGCAATTGAATAGTGTTTTGGAATATGGCGCGCATAGACCACCCATAGCACAACTAGCGTTGCTAACACAGAGACAATATTCACTGGCACCATAACCGCAGCATAACGTCCAAAACCAATATCAAAATAATTGGCACTGACGATATTCACCAGATTGGAGGTAACCAATGGCAGACTTGCGGTATCGGCAATAAAACCAGTCGCGATGATAAATGCCAAAGCTGATGGTGGTGAAAAATTAAGCCTTAGCAATATCGCAATGACAATCGGTGTCAATAATAATGCAGCACCATCATTGGCAAAAAATGCCGATATAAACGCGCCTAACATTACAATCATGGGAAATAGCAAACGCCCTTGACCATTACCAAGTTTGGCTACATGCAGTGCTGCCCAGCCAAAAAAACCCGCTTTATCTAAAACAAGCGAGATGATAATAAGCGCGACAAAGGTAAAGGTCGCGTCCCAGACAATGTCCCATACGACCCCAACATCAGATAATTGCACCACACCAAAAGCTAAAGCAACCAACGCGCCGCCTATTGCGCTCCAACCAATGCCTAGGCCCTTAGGCTGCCAAATAACCAAAGTTAGGGTCACAATAAAGATAATGAGTGCGAGCATAAATAACCTTAACGTTACTTAGGCAAACTTGATGCCATCTATTTGATCTAGCCCAGTTAACATAAAATAGCTAATACAAAATAATTAATATAGTCTAGTGAAACAGCCTAGGGCGTGTCCTCATTTTAAAAATGGTGATAAAAATGAGTTAAATTGCAGTTAAACAAGGAAAATAGTGCAGATAATATCGGGATATTAGCCAACTATTTGACGATGTTTAGCAAAATTTAGCCATTTTTAGCACATTTAGGTATTATCGTTTAGATTGAGGACACGCCCTAGTAGTACAGAAGATTAAAGCGACTTTTGATTGACTCGCTGTGATACTTGTTCAGTATTTTCGACACGTTCTGAATAGCGATCAGTCAGATACGCTGAGCGTCCGCGTGTGAGCCATGTAAACTTTACCAGCTCTTCGCAAACATCCACGAGACGCAGATATAAAGGTGACATATCCATGCGATTATCATCATTAAACTCTAAAAAGGCTTTTGGAATAGACGATTGATTGGGGATGGTAATCATCCGCATCCAGCGCCCAAGAATACGCAATTGATTGACGGTATTAAAGCTTTGACTACCGCCACTTACTTGCATCACTGCCAACGTTTTGCCTTGGGTCGGACGTACGCCGCCTAATGCTAACGGAATCCAATCAATTTGCGCTTTCATAATACTGGTCATACTGCCATGACGTTCTGGACTCACCCACAGCATGCCTTCTGACCACTGCGCAAGTTCACGTAGCTCTTGTACTTTCGGATGCTCGATATCGGCATCGTCAGGTAGTGGCAAACCGGATGGGTTAAACATCTTCACCTCACAGCCGTACCAACGCAATAGACGGCTTGCTTCTTCAGCTGCCAGCCTAGAAAATGAGCGTTCGCGCAAAGAGCCGTATAACACCAATATTTTTGGTGGATGACGCGGGTCATTTGTTGCAATCAAAGACTCAATATCGATAGGTTGAAGCTTACTTGGGTCAATATTGGGTAAATCATCAAAGTCAAAATTTTGCTGATTTTCTTTAGCGCTTGGCATAGTGAATAACGTCTCCATTTTCTTTAGTAAAGCTGCTCACTGGATTGTCTAAAAGCTCAAACACTCGCTCTGTGGGTCGACATAATGCCGCGCCTTTATCCGTAACCACGATAGGACGGTTGATTAGAATAGGATGCGCAATCATAGAATCGATAATCACCTCGTCAGACAGTGCCAGATTATCTAAACCTAACTCATCATTGATGGCTTCTTTACTACGCAGCAATTCTCGCGGTGAGGTATTCATTTTTGCCAATAGCTCAACTAAGTAATCACGGCTTGGCGGCGTCTTAAGATATTCAATCACCTCTGGATTCTCACCTGAGGCTTGCATAATGGCTAAAGTATTTCTAGAAGTACCACATTTAGGGTTGTGGAAAATCAATGTTTTCATAGTAGGTTTACCTATTTATGAGTATATTTATCAAGTTAATTTTTAGCTTAACTTTGTCTGAATAATGATTCTAATGATTGTTTTTAATGGCTATTTTAATGAACATCTTAATTATCAGCTTTATTTATCTCACAACCACTTAAGCTGTCCATAAGCGACGCACATAATTCTGGATGTCCTGCACAGCAATCTTGCAGTAAAAACTGAATCACTGCCTGCATATGTGATAAGGAGGCTCGATAGATAATTTGGCGGCTGTGGCGCTTTGATGTCACCCAACCTGAACGTGCCAGTATCGCTAGATGCGCTGACATGGTGTTATGAGGCACAGACAGTTGGCGTGCTATTTCGCCCGCAGCTAAGCCTTCTGGCTCTTGATTAACCAGCAACCTAAACGCTTTTAGACGGGTATCTTGAGACAGCGCAGCAAAGCTGGCGATAGCAGTAGTTATTTCCATATGTCCAATAATACAGACAGGTCAAAATAATTCAAGATTTTTAGGCAAGTTTTTAGATAAATAACTCACTAAAAATCTATCTCGACTTCAATTAACCCTGTCAAAATACTAAAGCCGATATAAAAACTGCAATTGTGTCTTGCAAGATAGTTAAAATCAGCATAGGCTAATCTATTTCATTTTTATACTTATCTGCGCTTTTTGGTAATGGTTATTGTCAATTGCCACTTATATAACCATCCGCACTTTTTATATTCATACACACTCTAGTTTAGGAATCATTATGCTGTCACACTGGGTACGAGCCATCTTACAAGCCACCGTCTATGACGTTGCTATTCAAACACCACTTGAAGCGGCACCCAAGCTGACCCAGCGTTTTGCTAATGATATTCGATTTAAGCGTGAAGACTTGCAACCAGTCAAATCCTTTAAATTGCGCGGTGCTTATAACCGTATTAGCCAATTAAGCGATGAGCAAAAAGCACACGGCGTCATTTGCGCATCGGCGGGTAACCATGCACAAGGCGTTGCTTATTCTGCCCGTAAGCTTGCCATCAATAATATCATCGTCATGCCAACCACCACCCCAGATATCAAAGTCGATGCTGTAAGAGCGCTTGGCGGTAATGTAGATTTACATGGCGATAGTTTTGATGAAGCCAACCGCTATGCGATCAATCGCGCTGAGACCGAAGGCTTGACCTTTATTCCGCCTTATGACGATGAGCTGGTTATCGCGGGACAAGGCACTATCGGCCTTGAGCTGACCCAGCAGTGGCGTAATATGGATTATGTTTTCGTCGCCGTTGGCGGCGGTGGTCTGGTTTCTGGCGTGGCCGCATTCTTAGGTGAAGTGGCCCCGCATGTAAAAGTCATCGCGGTAGAAGCGGAGCAATCAGCGTCTCTTAAAGCCGCGCTTGCAGCAAATGAGCGCGTTAAGCTTGAGCAAGTCGGACTGTTCGTCGATGGTGTGGCCGTAGCTCAAATTGGCGAATTGCCTTTTGACATCGTGCGTATGCAAAAGAGTGACAAATCAGGCCCTGTCGTCGACCCTGAAGTCGTGACCTGCAGCAATGATGAAGTCTGCGCTGCCGTCAAAGATATTTTTGAAGAAAACCGCAGTATCGTCGAACCCGCTGGCGCATTACCCGTTGCTGGTATGAAAAAATACATCGAGGCCCATAACCTACAAGGCAAAAACTGCGTTGGTATCATTTGCGGTGCCAATATGAACTTTGACCGTCTGCGCTATATCGCTGAGCGTACTGAGATTGGTGAGAAAAAAGAAGCCATCTTTGGCGTCACTATTCCTGAGCAAACGGGTGCTTTCTTAAACTTCTGCCGTAGCCTACATGGGCGTAATATCACTGAGTTTAATTACCGTGCCGATAGCAAAAAGTCACCAGACTCCATGGAGCCTGCAGCGATTTTTGTTGGCATCGCGCTAAAAGAAGGCGATAAAGAGCGTCAAACCATTAGCAACCAATTGGCTGCTGATGGTTATGAAGCTCACGACCTAACCGATGATGATATCGCCAAGTCGCATATCCGTCATTTGATTGGCGGTCATGCCCATGTCGAAAACGAGCAATTATTAAGTGTCGTATTCCCAGAACGTCCTGGCGCACTACTGACATTCTTAGAAAAACTGGGTAATGATTTTAATATCACTTTGTTCCATTATCGTAATCATGGTGCTGCCGAAGGCCGTGTATTAGTTGGCCTGCAAGCTTCTGAGGGTAACTCTCGCCAATTACAAGACGCCCTACTCGATATTGGTTATGACTGTACCGCTGTCAATGACAATGTTGGCTATCAGCTATTTTTAAAATAAATAGCTATAAATTACCATCTATCAGTGCAGTTTTTTAATTTAGCCATTAAAAAACTGCGCTTGATGATTTAATAGTAACCTGGCCACCCTTTTAATTA